>JBKQQE010000301.1:0-7325 GCA_052326245.1 Xanthobacteraceae bacterium
CGGGTGGCCGGCGCTGGTGTTGAACGCGGACTTCCGGCCGCTCAGTTATTACCCGTTGTCGCTTTGGTCGTGGCAGGACGCGATCAAGGCGGTGTTCCTCGACCGCGTCAACATCGTCGCCAATTACGACCACGCGGTTCACAGCCCGTCCTTCGAGATGCCACTGCCGAGCGTGGTCTCGCTCAAGTCCTTCGTCAAACCGTCGACGCATCCGGCCTTCACCCGATTCAACGTATTCCTGCGCGACAAGTTTTCCTGCCAGTACTGCAGCGACAACGATGACCTGACCTTCGACCACATCATTCCGCGCTCGAAGGGCGGCCAAACCACCTGGGAAAACGTCGTGGCGGCGTGTTCGCCCTGCAACCTGCGCAAGGGCAACCTGACGCCGCAGCAGGCCCACATGTTTCCGCGCCAGACGCCCTACGCGCCGACGGTGCACCAGCTGCATCGCAACGGCCGGCTGTTTCCGCCGAACTACCTGCACGAGAGCTGGCTGGACTACCTCTATTGGGACACCGAACTCGATCCGTGATGGGACGCGCGGCTCGTCGCGTCGTGGGACGCGCAAGCGGCTTATAGGGCACATTAGAGCGTCACGGATTTTTCCCGGCGGCGGCGTCTTCGGGCGGTCCGATTGCAAGCCAAGATCGCACGCAGCCCCCCCTGCCGGCCGGACCACAGCGGTTAACGGAAAATTAACCCTGATTGACCCTTGATGCCGGAATGCCGGGACGCCGGAGCGCGTCCGGCACTGCATCGCCGCCTTGAAGCGGCTCAAGATGCTCCGGCCCGGGGCTTCAGGGGGTGTCGACATGTCGTCAAATCCGTTTGGCCTCAGGCCGGTATCCGCGGCACCTCTATCCTGCAAGATCTGCGATGGCGCGGCGGCGCTGTATGGCGTCGTCGATATGCATCGTCCCTGTGAAATTCCCGGCGGAGTTCGACCGCCGCTGTCGGGCATTCCGGTCTATTACCGCCGCTGCGCGGCGTGCGGCTTTCTGTTCACCGACGCGTTCGACGACTGGAGCGAGGATCAGTTCAAGGCGCACATCTACAACGATGGCTATCACGCCTTCGATCCGGAATATGGAACCCAGCGGCCGACCGGCAACGCCAATATCGTGGCGGGGCTCTGGGCTGCCCACAAGGCCGGGATGAGGGTGCTCGATTTCGGCGGCGGCAACGACGTGTTCTGCTCGACGCTGCGCGCCCACGGCTTCCGGGAGGCGGTGACGTACGATCCCATGGTGCCGGAACACGCCCGCCGTCCCGACGGGAAGTTCGATCTGGTGACCTGCTTCGAAACGCTCGAGCACCTGCCCGATCCCGCGGCCGGCATCGCCCGGATCGTCGAATGCGTCGCGGAGCCGGGCGCGGTGTTCTATTCCACGCTGACGCAGCCGGCGGATTTCGACAGCCGCGGCGTGTCGTGGTGGTATGTCGGGCCGCGCAACGGCCATATCTCGATTTTCACCAAGCAATCGCTGGCACTGGCCTGGAGCCGACATGGCTACAAGACGGTGGCGTTGAACGACGGCACTCACATGGCCTTTCGCACACTGCCAAGGCACTGGGGACTGACGTCGCTGCAGCCTTGATGCGCGTTCGCCTCCGCCTTCAATCGTCCTGAACGAGCGAGCACCCGCCCCGTACGATCCGCGCGCGGCGACCGGCAGTGCCGGCCGGTTGACATCGTTGCAACGATCATCACGATAAGCGCGATGCCCGGCAAACGACCGTCGTCGGGCGCGCGGCGATCGGAAGGCCGCCAACAGTTTCGACGAGGCCGCGCCCTTGAGCACCGACACTCCGACCTCTTCGTCCTCAGGCGGCGGCGCGGCCGCGGCGCCGGCGCGCACAGGCTCCGCCATCGAGGTGCTGCTGGCGTTCCTGCGATTGGGGCTGACCAGCTTCGGCGGACCGATCGCCCATATCGGCTATTTTCGCGAGGAGTTCGTGGTCCGCAGGCGCTGGCTCGACGAACCGGCCTATGCGGACCTGGTGGCGCTTTGCCAATTCCTGCCCGGCCCCGCCAGCAGCCAGGTGGGATTTTCGATCGGCTTGCTGCGCGCCGGATTTCGCGGCGCCCTCGCCGCCTGGGCGGGCTTCACCTTGCCGTCCGCCATCGCGCTGGTGCTGTTTGCCTATGCGGCCGACCACCTCGGCGGCCCGATCGGCCGCGGCCTGATCCACGGCCTCAAGCTGGTTGCGGTGGCCATCGTCGCGCAAGCGGTCTGGGGCATGGCGCGCACGCTATGCCCCGACCGCGAACGCGCCTTGATCGCGCTCGTCGCCGTGCTCGTGATCCTGTTCAGCAGTTCGTCGGCGGCGCAGATCGGCGCCATTCTATTCGGCGGCGTTGCGGGTCTCTGGCTGTGCCGCCAGGCGCCGCCGACGGGGTCGGCCCACATCACGCTGCCGGTTTCGCATGCGGCGGGGCTGATGTCGCTGGCGGCATTCTTCGTCCTGCTGTTCGGCCTTCCCGTGCTGCACCGACTGTGGCCGTCCGGCGGCGTTGCGCTGTTCGAGGCGTTCTATCGATCCGGCGCGCTGGTGTTCGGCGGCGGCCATGTGGTGCTGCCGCTGCTGCGCGAGGCGGTGGTGGCGCCGGGCTGGGTCAGCGACGACGCGTTCCTGACCGGATACGGCGCCGCCCAGGCGGTGCCGGGCCCGCTGTTCACGTTTGCCGCCTATCTCGGCACGGTCGTCACCACGCAGCCCCATGGCGTGCTCGGGGCGGTGATCGGCCTGGTCGGGATTTTCACGCCGGGCATCCTGATCCTGACCGGCACCCTTCCGTTCTGGGACAGCTTCCGCAAGCGGCCCGACGCCCAGGCCGTCATGCGCGGCGTCAACGCCGCTGTGGTCGGGATCCTGGGCGCTGCGTTCTACAATCCGGTGTGGTCGAGTTCCGTCATTTCTCCGAGCGATTTCGCGCTGGCCCTTACCGGCTTCGTGCTGTTGACGGCCTGGAAGGCGCCCCCGCTCGTGGTCGTTGCCATCAGCGCCATTGGCGGAATCGCCGCGGGGCTGCTCTGAACACGCGCCGATCCTGCCCCGGGCCTGGCGCGCGGGCGGGGTCGCGTAGCTGAGATAGATCAAACGCAGCAGCCGAACTGCCCTTATCGTTCAGGCTTCGGATTTTGCGCAAGGAGCAACGATGGCTGGGCGATCGAACCGCAGCGGTGAGGTGCTTCGCTGCGTCGGACGATGCGAACCGGACGCGCGCCGATGACAGGCCATGAAACCTCCCGTCCGCAGCTGATGGTGCGGCGCGTTCATCTCGACACCGGGCGGGAGAACGTCGTCGTCATTTCGCGCCGTTCCCGCGCGTTGCGTCCCGAGATCTTTCGCGGTTTCAGCCGCGTCGAAATTCGCCGCGATTCGAAAGTACTGCTCGCCACGCTGCTGATCACCGACGACGACCAGCTGGTCGGCCCCGATCAACTCGGGCTTTCCGAGCCGGCGTTCCGCCGCTTCGGCGAGCCCGCCGGCAGCCTCGTCTCGGTCACGCCCGCGGCTCCGCCCGACAGCCTCGACGCCGTCCGCGACAAGATCCAGGGCCGCACGCTGAGCGCCGCGGAAATCACCGCCATCGTCGGCGATCTGACCCATTACCGCTATTCCGACATGGAGATCGCGGCCTTCCTGATCTCCTCCGCAAGCTTCATGACCAGCGAAGAACTGCTGGCGCTGGTGGGCGCGATGGCCGGCGCCGGCACCCAATTGAAATGGGACAGCCCGATCGTCGTCGACAAGCATTGCATCGGCGGCATCCCCGGAAACCGCACCTCCATGATCGTGGTGCCGATCGTCGCGGCGCACGGCCTCACCATTCCCAAGACCTCGTCGCGCGCCATCACCTCGCCGGCGGGCACCGCCGACACCATGGAGGTGCTGGCGCGCGTCGACGTCTCGGTCGACCAGATGCGGGAGGTGGTGGCCGCCTGCCGCGGCTGCCTGGTGTGGGGCGGCCACGTCAACCTGTCGCCGGCCGACGATATCCTGATCTCCGTCGAGCGACCGCTCTGTCTCGACACCCAGGAGCAGATGGTCGCCTCGATCATGTCGAAAAAGCTGGCGGCGGGGTCGACCCACCTGTTGATCGACCTGCCGGTGGGGCCGACCGCCAAGGTCGCCAATGCCAGCGAGGCGATGCGGCTTCGCAAGCTGTTCGAATTCGTCGGCGACCACTTCGGTATCGCCGTCGAGGTGATCACCACCGACGGCCGCCAGCCGATCGGCAACGGAATCGGCCCGGTGCTCGAGGCCCGCGACGTCATGGCGGTGCTGGCCAATGAAGCGGGCGCGCCCGCCGACCTGCGGGAGAAATCGCTGCGGCTTGCCGCCCACCTGCTCGAATACGATCCGCAGCTGCGCGGCGGCAGCGGCTACGCCCGCGCCCGCGAACTGCTCGACAGCGGCGCGGCACTGAAGCAGATGCAGCGGATCATCGACGCCCAGGGACCGTCGACTTGCCGCACCGACATCGGCAACCTGACCTTCGACGTCACGGCGCCCGCCGACGGAACGGTCTCGAGCATCGACTGCCTGCAGCTGAACCGGCTGGCGCGAACCGCGGGCGCGCCGATCGACAAGGGCGCGGGCATCCGGCTGTTCAAGAAGATCGGCGATCGGGTCGAGAAGGGCGAGCCGCTGTACCGGGTCTTCACCTTCGGCGAGTCGGAGCACGATCTCGCCGCGGCGGCGGCAACGGCGCATGCCGGCTACGCCATCGCGGACCATGCGGACATCGCCAGCAAGGGTGCGGCGTGAACACGGTGGCCCTCCAGGAGTTGCCGCCCTGCGGCGGCGATGCCGGGCGGATCGCGGCGCGGCTCGACATTCCGCTGAGCCGCATCGCCGTGCATAGCTTTCCGGACGGCGAGCTCCGCGTCGCGGTCGGCGCCGCGGCGGCGACCACCATCATCCACGCCTCCCTCGACCGGCCGAACGACAAGCTGCTGGCGCTGTTGTTCGCCTGCGAGGCGCTGCGACGCGGCGGCTGCCGGCGCATCGTCCTGCTCGCGCCCTATCTCTGCTACATGCGCCAGGACGCAGCCTTCCACGCCGGCGAGGCGATCAGCCAGAAGGCGGTCGGCACGCTGCTGGCGGGCGTGTTCGACCGGGTCATCACCGTGGATGCGCACCTGCACCGCACGCCCGATATCCGCGCCGTGTTCCCGGGGATCGCCGCGGAGAACCTGTCGGCGATGCCGGCGATTGCGGATGCGCTACGCGCAGCACCGCTCGATCCGGCGACGATCGTGGTCGGGCCGGACGAAGAATCGCTGCCGTGGGTGCGCGATCTCGCGACCCGGCTCGGTCTCGACCATGCCGTCGCCCACAAGCGCAGGCAGGGCGACCGCGCCGTGGACGTCGCCTTCCCGGAGCCGGCGCTGCTGCAGCGCCGACCGATCCTGCTTGTCGATGACATCGTCTCGTCGGGCGGCACGCTGATCGCATGCGCGAACGCGCTCAAGGCCGCCAGGGCCACGACGATCGACGCCGTGGTGACCCACGCGCTGTTTGCGGACAGTCTTGGCGATGAATTTGCGGCCGCCGGCATTCGTTCGATCCGCTCGACCACCAGCGTCATCCATCCAACCAATGCCATCGCGCTCGACGGCCTGCTGGCCAGAGCCTTGCGCAACGAGATCGACGGCGGGGAGAGCAATCCATGAGCGTAACCATCCGGTTCTGTGGCGCGACCCGCACGGTCACGGGCTCCTGCCATCTGTTCCAGACCCCATCGGGCCGGTTTCTGATCGACTGCGGCCTGTTCCAGGGCCAGAAGACGCTGAAGGAACTGAACTACGGCGAGTTTCCGTTTCGCGCCGCCGACATCGACGCCGTGCTGCTCACCCACGCCCACATCGATCACTCAGGACTGCTGCCGAAGCTGGTGCGCCATGGTTTTGCCGGCCGCATCCTGGCAACGCGCGGCACCATCGACCTGTGCTCCTACATGCTGCCGGATTCGGGCAGCATCCAGGAATCCGAGGTCGCCGCGCTCAACCGACGCAACGCCGCGCGCGGCAGAGCCGAAGTCACCCCGATCTATACCCAGGCCGACGCGGTCGCCGCGCAGCGATCGTTTGCGGCGGTGGACTACCTCGCCTGGACGGACGTTATTCCCGGCGTGCGGGCGCGGTTCTGGAACGCGGGCCATCTGCTCGGCTCGGCGTCGATCGAACTTGAATTCGCGGCGGAGCAGCCTGCCGGGAAGCCGCTGCGCGTGCTCGCCTCCGGCGATATCGGGCCGGGCACCAAGCTGCTGCAGTCGGATCCCGAAGCGCCGGCGGATTTCGACTACGTGATCTCGGAATCGACCTACGGCGGCACCCAGCGCCCGCCGCTGACGCCGGCCGTGCGGCGCAGCCGTCTTGCCGCCGAGGTCCGCGACGCCTCCGCCAACGAAGGCGCCTTGCTGATTCCCGACTTCGCCGTCGAGCGCACGCAGGAACTGATCGTCGATCTCGTCGACCTGATGGATCGTGGCGAACTGCCGCCGGCACCGATCTTCCTGGACTCGCCGCTGGCGATCCGGGCCACCGAAGTGTTCCGCAAGGATGCCTCGGACCTCGACCCCGCCGTCGACGTCAGCCGGCTGCTCAACTCGCCGCATCTGCGGTTCACCGAGAGCGTTGAGGAAAGCAAGGCACTCGCCAGGCTCTCCGGCTTCCACATCATCATCGCGGCGAGCGGCATGTGCGATGCCGGGCGGATCCGGCACCATCTCGCCAACTGGCTGTGGAACCGGCGCGCGACCGTGCTGCTGGTCGGCTTCCAGGCCCGCGGCACGCTCGGCCGTTTTCTCGAGGATGGCGCCAAGGCGGTTCGCCTCATGGGCAGCGAGATCAAGGTCGCGGCGCGGATCCGCAAGATCGACGCCTATTCAGGCCATGCCGACGGCCCCGAACTGGAGAAGTGGATCGCCGCGCGGCGCCCGATCCGCCGCGGGCTGTTCCTGGTGCATGGCGAAGAGCCGGCGATGGAAGCGCTGTGCGAACGCGTGGCGGAGCAGCTGCTTCCCGCGGCGCGGATCTACCTGCCGACGCTCGATGACAGCTACGACCTCTCGACCGCGACGCCGACCCCGCTGCAGGCCCTGCATCGCCGTAGGCTGGCGCCCGAGGCGGTGGTCGCGCTCGACTGGCACAACGACATGTCCAGGCTGATCCTCGACATCAACGACCACATCGAGGCCGCCGCCGACGACCGCGCGCGCGGCGTCATCATCCGCCGTCTGCAGCGCGCGCTGGAGGCCGCCGACTGAACGGCCGTCGCCGGCCGTCGAGGGCCGGCGCCAGCTCAGGCGC
>JBKQQE010000302.1:0-5406 GCA_052326245.1 Xanthobacteraceae bacterium
GCCAGCGTCAAATGAACTGTCTCGGTCTCTCCTGCGACCGCAGCAACCGCCACACAACCAGGCACCAGACTCGATCCAACCAGGACATCGACTTTATCGTCAACCGCCATGCGGCGCGCGATCGACGTCGCCGCAGCAGGATCACTGCGATCGTCTTCAACGATGAGCTTCAGTTTGCGGCCGCCGATCTCGGCTGGCCAGAGTTCCAACGCATTGCGCGTCGGCACACCGACCGCCGAGCCGGGACCCGTCGTGGACAGTATCACTCCGACCGTCACGTCCTGCGTCTGCGCCTGCAATGTCGACACCGGAACCGGTCCGGTGATCATCACGGCGGCGATCATCGCCTTCAATTGCATCTTCCGGAAACCCATTGCTTCCCCCTGTGTTTGGACAACACGCGCCTAGAGACGTCGTTTAGCTAAATTCGCTCATTCTGCCCCGCCATCGCGTTCGCCGCGACGGCATGTGATCCCAGGTAGCTCTCGATGACCTTGTGGTCGGCAAGGAGAGACGTTGCGCTGCCCTCGCGAGTCACCTGGCCAAGCTCCATGACATAACCATAGTCGGCGATATCGAGAGCTGCGCGTGCGTTCTGCTCGACTAGCAGGATTGACACGCCGGTTTGTTGCAGATCGACAATTATCTGCAGGGTCTCGATCGTTATGCGCGGAGCAAGACCGAGGCTCGGCTCGTCGAGCATCAATAGACGCGGGCGCGACATCAGAGCGCGCGCCATCGCGAGCATCTGTCGCTCGCCGCCCGAGAGGGTCGATGCAAGCTGATGGCGCCGCTCCTTGAGCCGCGGAAATCGATCATAGCTCCGGCCAAGCTCGAGCCTCAGCTCTGCACTGCCATCCAGGTTGTAGCCACCGAGCACAAGATTGTCCTCGACCGACATCGATCCGAACAATTCGCGTCGTTCCGGTACCAGAACCATTCCGCTGGAAACACGCATTGCCGTCTGCCGGCCCAACTGCTCGTTGCCATCCAGATTGATGCTTCCGGTCGCCTGGCGCAGGCCCATGATTGCATTCAGCAACGTCGATTTGCCGGCACCGTTGGCACCTATGACCGTCACGATGCTGCCAGCCCGAGCATCGATGGATACGGAGCGGACCGCTTCCACCTTTTGGTATGAGACGGAAAGATCGCGGACCGACAGAACCGGCAGGCCTGTCTGGCCAGAGTCCTGGCTGAGCGGCGGTTCGTTTCCTTTCGACGTCCTGACGTCCTGATTCCCGAGATAGGCAGCCAGAACATTCGGCTCACGGCTTACATCGCGCGGGACCCCATCGGCGATCTTCACCCCGAAATCGAGCACGACAAGATGATCGACAAGGTTCATCACGAAGTCCATGTCATGCTCGACAAGCAGGATCGTCATACCGTCAGCCTTCAATTGCTGGAGCAGTTTCGCGAGCTGGACTTTCTCCTGAAAGCGAAGTCCGGCTGCCGGTTCGTCCAGCAGGAGCAACATCGGATCGAGCGCGAGAGCGCGGGCGATTTCGACCAGGCGGAGCTGCCCGAGCGACAAGCTGCCGGCCGGGCGATTCATGATGTCTCCGAGGCCAATACGCTGGATTTGCCGTGCCGCTTCTCCCAGGAGCTTCTTCTCTTCGCTTCCGTTGAGCCGCAGCATGGCAGACACGGCACCACGCCGGCCACGCAAATGAGCGCCGAGAGCAACGTTGTCGAGCACCGACATTCCGGCGATCAGGTTGGCGTGCTGAAATGTTCTGCCGATGCCAAGACGGGCTGCCCGGCTAGGGCTGAGCGACGACAGGACACGGTTCATGAGCCGGATGCTACCCGCGTTGGCGATGAGTTCGCCGGTCAGCAGATTGAACGTGGTGCTCTTGCCCGCCCCGTTCGGCCCAATGAGTCCCGTGATCTCTCCACAGCGCACCTGAAACGAAATGTTGTTGACGGCAAACAGCCCCCCGAATCTCTTCACCAATCCTTCGACGGACAGCAATACCGCGCCGGGCGAAGGCATCTGCCTTGAGGCCATTTCGATGGGCTCGACAATCCTTTCCCTGGAGATTCTGCCGAAGTAACGCAACAGCAGCGGCCACACCCCAGCGCGTCCCCCGAAGAGCACCAGCAAGAGCACGCAGCCGAACACGATACTCTCGAAATTGCCGATGTTTCCCAGTAATTGCGGCAGATAGACCTGCAATTGTTCACGCAAAACAACGACGATAGTTGCGCCGAGCAGTGCGCCGAACACGTATCCTGCACCCCCAAGCACCGCCATCAGGAGATATTCGACCCCGGGTTCTATCCCGAACATCGAAGGGCTGATCGAGCGTTCGAAATGGGCCACAAGCCAGCCAGAAAGCCCGGCCAGTAGAGCCGCATAAACGAATATACCCAGTTTGGCGCGCGTCGATTCGACGCCGAACGCCTCGGCAACCTGTCCGCCGCTCCGCAGCGCACGCACCGCACGACCTGCACGGCTGTCCAGCAGATTGATTGTCAGTACCGTGCAGGCGACGACGAGAACCCATACGACGATATAGAAGCGCCGCGGGTCGTTAAGGGAGCTGCCGCCGATAGACAGCCCTGGGATCGAAGAAATTCCGGTGTGCTGCCCGAGCAAGGGCAGACTACCAAGCAAGTAATAGATGCTGACAGCCCAGGCCAGGGTGCCCAGCGCCACGAAATGTCCCGACAGTCTGACGGTCACCGCGCCGATGACCAACGCACCCAGCACCGTGACCAGAAGCGCCGGAACCAGGCTCGCCCAGGGAGACCACCCGAAGGTCGTGGTGAGCACCGCCGTTGTGTAAGCGCCAAAACCCACAAACACGGCCTGCGCGAAGGACGTCATTCCGCCAACGCCCGTCAGTACGACCAGCCCCAATGCCACCAGCGAAGCAATGCCGACCTCATTCGCGAGATAAACAATGTGATTGGGCACGAGCGGAACGAACGGCAGTGTTAGAGTCATGAGGCAAGCAATAATGGCGATGCTGCGGCCACCCACCGGCGTCACTCCTCATCCGCTTCGACGTGGATGAAAACTAGCGACCTCCACAGCAGCACTGGCACGATCAACAGAAAGACAATCACCTCCTTGTAGCCGCTGGCCCAGAACGACGCTGCGGATTCCGTGCCGGCGATCATAAAGGCAGCCAATACCGTCAACGGGTAACTGGCCAGGCCCCCGAGCACCGCCGCAACCAGACCCTTGAGACCGATTACGAAGCCAATGTCGTAGTAAATGGTCGTGACCGGCGCGATCAGCGCTCCGGAAATCGCGCCGAGGGCTGCGGCCAGGCCGAACGCGATTTGCCCTGCGCGCTGGGTTGGTATCCCGACGAGACTGGCGCCAACGCGGTTCACCGCCGATGCCCGAAGCGCCTTGCCTGATCTCGTCGTCGCGAAGAACCACCACAGTCCCGCCATGGCAACGAAGGCGGTGACCAGGATGACGATGTCCTGCAGATTTACGTTGAGCGCCCCCAACGAAAGGCTCACGTCGGCGTACGGGCCGGTTCGAAATCCTTCCGGTCCAAAAAAATAAAGGCCAAGTCCCACCAAAATCATGTGGACAGCGAAGGCTGCGATCAGCAGAACCAGCACCGATGCCTCGGCCAGAGGCAGAAAAACGATGCGATACAGCACGGCGCCCATTTGTATGACCATAACGATGGTCAACGGGACACTGACCGCACCCCCGAGCTTCATCGGCGCCAGCACCCGCACCAAAGCCAGCGCGACCAACGGAGGAAGCAGTTCGACGCCAAGGATCCGCAATCCGGCCTTCAACGCAAGCACTTGGCGCGCGCGATACAATCGCGAGGCAGCCGCGAAAACCCCGAGGACAACGAGCAGCGGGGCGATCCCGGGGGTTCTGCCGTCCTCAAAGGCCACCAGACTGAGCGCTGAAAAGGCGACAAATTCGCCCTGGGGAATGAAGATCACACGCGTCGCAGCGAACACGAGCACCAGAGCGACGCCCAGCAACGCATATATCGCGCCGGTCGTTACGCCGTCGCGCACGAGGTACATGATGATCGTCGGATCCACGCCGATCAACTCCGGCGCTGTTGGAGGGCGGCGTTCTGCTCGTGGCTGCCCTCACAGTTGGGGACGTTCGCTCCCAAGAGGCGTCTTGGAACCGTTACCGGCATTGAGAGAAGGATCTGCGCCATGCCTTTTCCCCAAGGATCGTTGCGCAGCGACGCTATGCCGCCGCCCGCGAGCGCCTGTTCCAGCAGAAAGTTGAAGGCGCCGAAGCCCGGCACCTCGAAACGCGTGACCGGCCCCCGGACCAGATGAGACAGGTATTCGGAAACACGATCCTCGGACAGTTCCGCACGCAGACTGTCTACGAGCTCGGGCGACCGGGCGATGATCCCGACATTACAACTGTTGCCCTTGTCCCCACTGCGCGCATACGCGACGGTGACAAGCGGCACGGTAACCGCGTCATCGCGTTCGATTCCCGCGCTCGAGCCCGCCGGTGTTCCCGAACCGGTTCCCGCTCCGTCGCCGTGACGTGTGGCTGCAATGTCGATCTGCTCTGGCGTGGTGTCTCGTCCTCGGGGGATGTCGATTGCTGTCCGCACGCCATCCATCTCGACGTGGATCGGGACGCGCATCTTGTCCAGCAGAAAGGAATATTGCTTCAAGATGCGCGTGACCGCCGGGCGGCCACCGACCCCGGTCGTTCCCGGCGACCACGACGTGCCGGCCGGCGCCACCTCGCTGCCAAAAAGCGCAAGCGCGCGTCGGTCGCGATGCGATACCGCGAGGCGCATCACGGCTTCGCGCATGGCGTGGCGACTGGCGTGCGGGCCGAATCCCGTCTCCGCGCCGAGCACCTCCACAAGCGTGTCGGTGTAGTCATCCCAGCCTTTCTCACGGAACAAGCGCCGGGTGCGATCCAGAATGGCCTCGGCGGTTCGCTTCGCCTTGGCCGCCGCATCAAATCCGACAATCGTCAATTGCGCGGTCGAACGGTATCCATCCGGATAGGTCGCGCAAACCTTGTAGGTGTTGGTGGGCGGCAAGCCACGCGCCCCTTCGACGGCGACCTCGTTCGGACCCAGCTGGGTCAATTTCACATTCGTGAAATCGCAGACCACATCGGGGAGGATGTAGCGCGCCGGATCTCCGACTTCGTAGAGGATCTGTTCGGCGATCGCCGGCGTCGAAACCAGTCCGCCGGTGCCTTCTGGCTTGGTGACGACGAACGCGCCGCCGGCTGAAGCTTCCACGACAGGGTAGCCGATGTTGCCCCAGTCGGGCACATCCATCCAATCGGTATGAAGCCCTCCGGTGGCTTGGCACCCACATTCGATGATGTGTCCGGCGAGGCTGCCCATTGCCAGCTTGTCATAGTCATCGACCGCCCAGCCGAAGCGGTGCATCAGCACGCCCAGGGTGACCGCG
>JBKQQE010000303.1:0-3118 GCA_052326245.1 Xanthobacteraceae bacterium
CATCGACGGCCGCGAATTCGTGCTCGCCGACATTCCCGGCCTGATCGAAGGGGCGCACGAGGGCGCGGGGCTGGGCGACCGCTTTCTCGGCCACGTGGAGCGCTGCCGCGTGCTGTTGCACCTGGTGGACGGCACCTGCGAGCACGCAGGAAAAGCCTACAAGACCGTGCGCACCGAGCTTGTGGCCTATGCGGCAACGCTCGCCGACAAGATCGAGATCGTGGCGCTGAACAAGATCGACGCGGTCGATCCGGATGAGCTGAAGGAGCAGGTCAAGCGGCTGAAACGCGCGGCGAAGAAGACGCCGCTGCTCGTCTCCGGCGTCACCGGACAAGGCGTGCCGGAAGTGCTGCGCGCGCTGGCGTCCGTGATCGGCGAGGCGCCGGTCTCGACCAAGGCGCAGTCGGCCTCGGTCGCCGCCCCCTGGTCGCCGACGGGGGGGTGACCCTCATTCTGCGGCATGTGTTTTCTCATCGTCATGGCCGGGCTTGTCCCGGCCATCCACGTCTTTCTTGCTGCGATGCTGTGAAGACGTGGATGCCCGGCACAAGGCCGGGCATGACGCTGAAAATGGAGGAAGGCCGCGGCCCAAGCCCGTCCAAGACGGAATGTGGCGCAATTGCCAAAATCCCCTCCCTGTGACAGGGATCAGCGCCCGAACAGCCTTCACCCCGCGCGCACAGCGACAACCATGGCGCTTCCAAAACTCAAGAAATTCCGCCGCATCGTCGTCAAGGTCGGCTCCTCGCTGCTGATCGACGCCGCCCGCGGCACCGTGCGGCAGAGCTGGCTCGCGGCACTTGCCGCCGATGTCGCCGAGCTGCACGGCGAGGGCCGCGACATCATGATCGTGTCGTCCGGCTCGATCGCGCTCGGCCGCTCGCGGCTGAAGCTGCCGCGCGGGCCGCTCAAGCTGGAGGAAAGCCAGGCGGCGGCTGCCGTGGGCCAGATCGCGCTGGCGCGCACCTGGTCGGAGGTGCTGGGCAACCACGACATCGGCACCGGCCAGATCCTGGTGACGCTGCAGGACACCGAAGAGCGCCGCCGCTACCTCAACGCCCGCTCCACCATCGCCAAACTCCTGGAATGGCGCGCGGTGCCGGTGATCAACGAGAACGACACCGTGGCCACCGCCGAGATTCGTTATGGCGACAACGACCGCCTCGCCGCCCGCGTCGCCACCATGGCGAGCGCGGACCTGCTGATTCTGCTCTCCGACATCGACGGGCTGTACGACGCCCCGCCCGGCGCCAACCCCAACGCGAAGCTGATCCCGCACGTGGAGCGCATCACCGCCGAGATCGAGGCGATGGCGGGCGCCGCCGAATCCGAACTGTCGCGCGGCGGCATGGCCACCAAGATCGAGGCCGCCAAGATCGCCACCACCGCCGGCACCCACATGCTGATCGCGTCCGGCAAGATCGAGCATCCGCTGCGGGCGATCGCCGAGGGCGGCCGCTGCACGTGGTTTTCGACCCCGGCCAACCCGGTGACCGCGCGCAAGCGCTGGATCGCGGGCTCGCTGGAGCCCAAGGGCACGCTGACCATCGACTTCGGTGCGGTGGCGGCGCTGCGCGCCGGCAAGAGCCTGTTGCCGGCCGGCGTGATCCGGGTCGAGGGCCAGTTCGCCCGCGGCGACGCGGTGATCGTGCGCGACCCCGATACCCACGAGGTGGGGCGGGGCCTGGTGGCCTACGACGCCACCGAGGCCGAGCAGATCAAGGGCCGCTCCTCCGCCGACGTGCTGCTGATCCTCGGGGTCTCCGGCCGCGCGGCGATGATCCACCGCGACGACCTGGTGATCGGGCAGCGGGATTGAGGGGGGCATGGGCGACGGGTAGGCCAATGGCCGACTCGTGTTGGCTTTCACATGTCTCGAATGTTGCCGAAATCCTCGCGGGCTGGCGGACGGGGTGCTAGCCTTATTTTTGGACGTCATGCCCGCACTTGTTGCGGGCATCCACGTCTTTACGACGTTGCAACAAGAAAGACGTGGATGGCCGGGAGACCTTAGTCCTAGCGATCCGTCAGAGACGGATCGCGCTGCCCGGCCATGACGGATACACGGTTGAAGTCAGCTAAAAGCTATATAGATTAAGGCCTTATCGAATTTCGGACCCGCCATGACCGCGCCGCTGAAAGCCGTTGCCACCGAGCCCCCTGACAGCCCCGACCTGCCGGCGCAGATGGGCGCGATCGCGCGCGCGGCGAAGGCGGCGGCGCGGGTGCTGGCGCTGGCCCCTGCCGAGCAGAAGAACCGCGCGCTGGACGCCATGGCGCGGATCATCTGCGAACAGACCGACACGATCCTCGCCGCCAATGCCGAGGACGTGGAGGAGGCCCGCGCCGGCGGCGCCAGCCCCGCCTTCGTCGACCGCCTGGTGCTCAACCCGTCGCGGATCACGGCCATCGCCGACGGCATCAAGGTTGTGCGCGAGATTCCCGATCCGGTCGGCATCGTCACCGAACGCTGGCAGCGGCCCAACGGCATGATCATCGAGCGGGTGCGGGTGCCGCTCGGCGTCGTCGCGGTGATCTTCGAAAGCAGGCCCAACGTCACCGCCGATGCCGGCGTGCTGTGCCTGAAATCCGGCAACGCCGTGATCCTGCGCGGCGGCTCGGAAAGCTTCCGCTCCAGCCGCGCCATCCATGCCTGCCTGGTGGCGGGGCTGCGCGAAGCGGGGCTGCCCGAGGCCGCGATCAGCTTCGTGCCGACGCGCGACCGCGCCGCGGTGGGGCTGTTGCTCGGCGGGCTCGACGGCGCAATCGATTTGATCGTGCCGCGCGGCGGCAAGAGCCTGGTGGCGCGGGTAGAGGCCGACGCCCGCGTGCCGGTGTTCGCGCATCTGGAAGGCGTCAACCACGTCTATGTGGATCACACCGCCCGGCTCGAGATGGCCAAAGCCGTGGTGCTCAACGCCAAGATGCGGCGCACCGGCGTGTGCGGCGCCGCCGAGACGCTCTTGGTGGAGCGCGCTGCTGCTGCCACGCATCTTGCGCCGCTCGTCACCATGCTGCTCGACGCCGACTGCGAGGTGCGCGGCGACGCCGAGATCGCGCGCGTCGATACCCGCGTCAAGCCGGTCTCCGAGGCCGACTGGTCCACCGAATACGAGGC
>JBKQQE010000304.1:0-3941 GCA_052326245.1 Xanthobacteraceae bacterium
GTTCGAGCAGGATGTCGGCCGCTTCGGCGCGCGAGGGGATCACCGGCTGATTCTATGCAACCTGGCGTTCGTTCGCCGGGCCCTCCTGGGTCGCCTCTGGAGGGTGCGACGGCCGCGACCCCAGCCCTGAGAACGACGGGCATCAGCTCGCGGCCGTCATTTCGACTCAGGTCGGAACCGTCGGTGCTGACGGCGGTTGTTCACTCTCGGTCGGTCCCGGAACACCCGCGCCCCGGCAGGGCGGACCGCGTCAGCCGTGGCTGCCGGTCGGCACGGAGTTCAGGCCGGGATACAGGACGCGACTTGCCACATCGATCGTCCACACATTGGCGGCCGCGGCTAGCAAGCGCGACGACTCCTGAGCGTGACTAGGCGCCCTCGGCGCGCCCAAGGTCTCGGGAGGTCGGGGTTGGATCCTCAGGCGCTGCTCCCCGCGGCCGGTGGCCAGACTATGGCGGCGGGATGCGCTCAGTGAATCGCCGCGCCTGCGCCCGCAGGGTGGTCGCAGACGGGCCCGAATTCGAGACGTCCGCCGAGGCCCGGGGCACTTCGGATCTCGGCGGACGGTGGCGAGACTATACCGGCGCGCGCCCACCCGTGGCTTGTCTGCGCACAGCCGCGCCCTGGCAGCGCGGCACTTGCGCCCGGCGCGGCCCGGCGACTCTGGACCCGAGCATGAGCGCGCTCGCATCGGTCCGCCGGCGAAGCCCAGGTGCCGCCACGTACTCGCGTCCGTCGCCCAGTCGGGCGGGCCGGCGGGAGTTAGATCCTCTGGAGAAGCGGTTGGACGTCGGTCACGAGCCGCGTCATCGACTCCTCGTCGTACGTCGCCGGGAACGCGGCGATGAGATGGCGGTACCCCAGTTCGACATAGGGTGCAAGGCGCTCGGCGACGTCCTCCGGAGTGCCCACCGGCTGATCGGACCAGCGGCGAGAAACGCGGTTGCGATCGAACGCCTCCGCGAAGACGCGCCATGCCTCGGCGCGGTCGTCGCGGATGAAGACCGTACCGACACCGGTCGTGCGCTCGATCTCGTCCGGGTTCCGACCGACGGCGGCGCAATGCTCGAGGAGCACCCGTTCCTTCCCCCGCACCTCTTCGAGGCCTCCACCGACGTTGTTCATGTCGGCGTACTGGGCGACCAGCTTCAGGGTGACCTGCTCGCCGCCGCCCCCCACACAGATCGGCAGATGACGCTGCAGCGGTGGGGGGTCGTTCCGGACGTGCGAGGCGCGGTACCGGGAGCCCTCGGGCGCGGAGGGCTCGGTCCCGTCGAGCATGCCGCGCATGATGGGCAGGGCCTGCCGCAGCCAGCGCAGGCGCTCGGGCGCACCAGAGCCGAACTCGAAGCCGAAGTCATGGGCCTCTTCGTCGAACCACGCGGCGCCGATCCCCAGGATGGCGCGCCCGCCGCTGATGTGGTCGAAGGTGGTCGCCATCTTGGCCACCAGGGCCGGCTCGCGGTAGGGGTTGGCGCCCACCATCAGGCCAATCCGCACGCGTTCGGTGCGGGCGGCCCAGGCCGTGATGGTCAGCCAGCCCTCATAGTTGGGCCCGTGGGGGTCGCCCACGATCGGGTAGAGGTGATCCCACCGTTACAGCAAGATGCGCATACTAAAGGTGTCGAAAACCACACACTCCATCAGGCGCATACGCCGGTGATCGATTTGCTGACTCTGCTACTCGATGGCAAGGTAGTGCTAGTGCAGCGCACGAATGCTACTTAATCGAGAGGTGAATCATGTCAAGCAAGTTTCACGAAAGACCGGGACCGGTAGGAATAAACGCCCGCGGCATTCCTGTGTACGACGCGCGAGCCATTCGCTGCTATCGCTTGCTGAGCGGCGTGGCTGCCGAAGATGTCGCGACTGCGTGGAATGTGTCATTAGGTCTGGTGACTTCGTATGAAAGAGATGTTGCGCATCCAGATGCACGCGCAGCGGTCGCAATCCTCAACTGCATCGATACCATCCTCAGGCAGCGCGAGAAGCTCATCGAGCGGGGCGAGAAGATGGCTGCCGAACTCGAGGCGGGGACGTATCAAACTCCACGGCGGCCCGTTACAGTCAGGTCTCGCATTGATGCGCAGTGAATGACACCACTCGATTTGATCCGCGTCGGATTCGCAATCACGGAAGTGGCCGCGCCGAGGCCCGACGGATCATGTTCGTGCCGGCTCAGGAGCAAGTGCCCATCGCCGGGGAAACATCCGCTGGGTCGGGATTGGCTGAAGCGCGCACTAGCGGAACGCGCATCTCCATCGTGGGAGCGGCGCGCATGGATGCGACTTCGCGTCGTCGGGCCGAACGCTTCCTACGGGCTGATTCCACCGCCTGGCAGCGGGATCATCGTCATCGACAGAGATGATCCGAGCGTGCTGCTCCCGATGCCGGCGACCTTCGAAGTTCATCGCGCATCCGTTGATCCGCGACGCGGGCACTACTACTTCATGCTCGCAGATGATGTCGCGGAGGCAGACGTTCCTCGCGCATTCGCCGGCGGCGAGATCCGCGTGGGCGGATCTGGCCACGTTGTAGGTCCGTATTGCCATCACAAAGACGGGTCGATCTACGAATCGAATGGCGCTGCCGTTGGAATCGCAGACCGCGAACTGGTAGAAGCCCTGGTCGGGCTTCCGCCGGTTCACACCGGCGTGAATGGCGTCGCAGAGCCAATCGAAGGCACGCGTCACGCATTTCTCGTGGGTCAGGCACGGAAATTTGCGGGCTGGCATTTCGATGCCGAGCGCATCGAGGACGAGCTCAGGACCTTGAACGCGACAGTCTGCCAGCCGCCACTCAGTGAGAAGGCTGCTGAATTCCGGCGCATGGCTGCATGGGCTGCCGACAACGTGAAGCCGGACGCGCCGATGCGCATCAGGCATGGGCGCACACATCACGTGGGTTACTGGACTCCAAGGTCGATCACGTGACCGCGGCAGACATTTTCAACCCCATCCGCGACGTCACCACAGGTGATTTACCGCCTGCCCTGGTCCATAACATTCTTCACCCGACGCTAGACACGTTGTTGTATGCGTTCGGTGGCACAGGCAAAGGCGTGATCGCCGCATGGTGCGCGGCCCAGGACACGAAGAACGGCGGCACGGTCGGAATTCTCGACTACGAATCCAACGCAGACGAATGGTACCGTCGGATCGAACGGTTCAAGGGCGACCTTGATCGCGTCCGTATCGTTCTTCCCAGCTTCGAACCGCACGGTTTTCTGTTGGGTCAGATATGGGGCCAGGCAGAGGAGCTCGCCGCGGCGGTCAAGGAACTTGGGATCACACGTGCAATCGTGGATTCTGTTGTCCCAGCTACAGAGGTTGACGAGACACAAATCGGATCGCCTGCCATCCCGATTAACTTCTTCAGAGCGACACGCACACTCCAAATCCCCGTCCTCAGCATTGGGCACGCTTCAGGCCAAATGGATCGACGGAGTCTCGTGAAACCGTGGGGATCTCATTACTGGCGGAACATCCCACGCATTACGTGGGCTGCATGGCTTGATGAAAAAGCTCAAACACTCGAACTATTCGTCACGAAACGAAACACCTATCGGGGGCAAGGATTCACAATCCCATGGGGATGGGCGAACGAACTTGGCGATGGTGTCACACCTGAAGATCTCGAATTCGTGCCGACAGCTGAGGCAGCAGGTACATCAGCAGCGGATGTGATCGAGGACTACCTTGAAGATCGTGCGGTTGACGCTGCTCGTGATATTGCACCAACGCCTGAAAAGATGACGTCTCTAAATGAGCTCGCAGACTGGTTCGAGGAGCATCTTCCGCAAGGTAAACGTGGAACACGTAATCAGAGATTAGTGGCAATTCACCGCGCAGCCCAAAGAGATTTGAGTCGAGATGGCATCACAGAGGTTCCCACTGGGGAGACAAACCGAAACAAGCACAGATACCTCTACCACTTCAGGG
>JBKQQE010000305.1:0-4707 GCA_052326245.1 Xanthobacteraceae bacterium
CTTTTTCTTGAGCCGGATCCGGGAGCGAGGCCATGCACGACAAGGTAACCGCGACGCCCGCGGCGCTCAGCCTGCTCGCCGCCATCGTCGCCGACCACGGCCCGGTGCTGTTTCACCAGTCCGGCGGCTGCTGCGACGGCTCCTCGCCGATGTGCTATCCGCAGGGCGACTTCATCATCGGCGACAACGACGTCAAGCTCGGCGAGATCGGCGGCGCGCCGTTCTATATCGGCGGTTCGCAATACGAGGTCTGGAAACACACCGACCTGATCATCGACGTGGTGCCCGGCCGCGGCGGCATGTTCTCGCTCGACAACGGCCGCGAGCAGCGCTTCCTCACGCGCTCTACGATCTGCGCGGTGCCGCCGAAGTGATGCCTTCACGTGCTCCGTCATTCCGGGGCGCGCGCACCGCGCGCGAGCCCGGAATCTCGATCCGTGCCACAAACTGCGAGATTCCGGATCGGCCCGCTGTGCGGGCCGTCCGGAATGACAGCAAGCAAGACGTGCCACGCCGCTCGCGAAGCCACATGCGGAGAAAGTCGCCCGTGGAGCCGGGATACTCCGTCACCCCTTGATCAAAGCGTCGAGCACTTCGTCCGGCCGTTCGATCATCATGGTGTGGCCGGCGTTGTCGAGCTCCACCGTGCGCGCGGTGGGGATCATGGCGGCCAGCGCGCGGCCGCCGCGCGGCGGCGTCATCAGGTCGCGCCCGCCGATGACGATGGTGGTGGGCACGGCGATCTTCGCCGCGGCGGCGGGGCCGTCCTGGTAGGCGTTGCAGGCGGCGAGGTCGGCGTGGAGCACGCCGGGGCGGGCGGCTTCGAGCAGGCGCTCGGCGCCGCCGTGCATCCACAGTCCCGGCGCGCGATTGCCGCCGACTTCGGCCAGGAAGCCGAGCCCCCAGATCGCCACCATGTCGACGGCGTCGTGGTGGTTGGCTTCCGCCGCCTTCAACAGATCCGGTCCCACCGGCACCGCCGCCGCGGTGCCGATCAAGGCGAGGCTCGTCACCAGCTGCGGATGTCGCGCGGCAAGCTCAAGCGCCACCAGCGAGCCCATGGAATGGCCGACCACCCGCGCGCTGGCAAAGCCCGCCTGCGCCAGCAGCGCCGCGCACCAGTCGGCCATTGCCGCGATGGTCGCCAGCGGCGCGCCGGACGAGCGGCCATGGCCCGGCAGATCGGGCGCGAGAACGGCGTGGCCGTGATGGGCGAACCAGCGGCTCTGCAGCGCGAACACCGAATGATCGAAGCCCGCACCGTGCAGAAACAGGATCGCCGGCAGCGACGTGTCGAGCGGCTTGCCGCCGGTGGCAACGAATGCGTCGGCGCCGTTGAGAGTCACGATCACGGCTTCAATCCTTCTGCGAGAGGCGCAGCGCCTGCGCCAGATCGTCGATGATGTCCTGCGCGGTCTCGATGCCGACCGACAGCCGCACCAGCTCCTCGCCGACGCCCGCGGCCTTGAGCTGGGCCGCATCCATCTGCTGGTGCGTAGTGCTGGCGGGGTGAATCACCAGGGTCTTTGCGTCGCCGACATTGGCGAGATGGCTGACGAGTTTCAGCGCCTCGATGAACTTGCGGCCGGCGGGCCGGCCGCCCTTGATGCCGAACGAGACGATGGAGCCGGCGCCGCGCGGCAGCAGGGTCTTGGCCAGCGCGTAGTCCGGGTGGCTTTCGAGCGAGGGATGCAGCACCCAGTCGACCGCCTTGCTGGCGGTGAGGAAATCCAGCGCCGCGTGGGTGTTGGCGATATGGCGATCCATGCGCACGCCCAGCGTTTCGACGCCCTGCAGCAGCTGGAAGGCGTTGGTCGGCGACAGGCAGGCGCCGAAGTCGCGCAGCCCCTCGGTGCGGGCGCGCATGATGAAGGCCGACGGCCCGAACTGTTCGTCGAAGACGATGCCGTGATAACCGGCATAGGGCTCGGTGAGCACCGCGAACTTGCCGGAGCCGCGCCAGTCGAAGCGTCCGCCGTCGACGATGACGCCGCCGATGGCGATGCCGTGGCCGCCGATCCATTTGGTGGCCGAGTTCATCACGATGTCGGCGCCGAGCGCGATCGGCTGGCTGAGATAAGGCGTGGCGAAGGTGTTGTCGATCAGGAGCGGGATCTTGGCGTCGTGGGCGATGGCGGCGACCGCGGGGATGTCGAGCACCTCGAGCCCCGGATTGCCGATGGTCTCGCCGATCACGAGCCTTGTGTTCGGCCTGATCGCAGCGCGGATGCCGGCGAGGTCGCGCGGCTTGACGAAACTGGTGGTGATGCCGAAGCGCGGCAGCGTGTGGGTGAGAAGGTTGATGGTGCCGCCATAGAGCGAGGCCGAGGCGACGATGTGGTCGCCGGCATTGAGCAGCGTCGCGATCGCCAGATGCAGCGCGGCCATGCCGCTGGCGGTGCAGACCGCGCCGACCCCGCCTTCCAGCGCCGCCAGCCGCTCTTCCAGCACCGCCGTGGTCGGGTTGGAGATCCGCGTGTAGATGTGCCCGGCGCGCTCCAGGTTGAACAGCGCCGCGGCGTGATCCGCCGAGGCAAACACGTAGGACGTGGTCTGATAGATCGGCACCGCGCGCGCGCCGGTCTCCGGGTCGGGGTGATGCCCGGCGTGCAGGCTGAGGGTCTCGAAGGACGGTGGTTTCGGGGCGGGCATTGCGATCCTGAGGAGCGGGGCGGGGAAGGCCGGCACTCTAGGGCAGGGGTTCACCGGCTTTCAATCGAATTCCGGTCATCGGAAACCCTGGCGAAGGCGAGTTCCGGCTGGCCCGGGACAGCGATGCTCTCGCCGCGACCTTGTCGCGGCGGGACGCGACAAGCCGGATGGGCTTGATGTGGATCAAGGGAGAATAGGATAGTGATTTATGATGGAGATTCGCAACAATGAAGGAGCGAGCAATGGCGGCGGCTGCAATCAGGCCGACAGGGAAGGAGTGTCCGTTCGGGGAGGAGGAGCTGATCGTCAGCAAGACCGACCTCAAGGGCCACATCACCTATGCGAACGACGTGTTCCTACGGCTCGCCAAGTATCCAATCAGGGAGCTGATCGGCGCGCCGCACAGCCTGATCCGGCACCCGGAGATGCCGCGCTGCGTCTTCAAGCTGCTGTGGGACACCATCGAGGCGAAGAAGGAGATCTTCGCCTACGTCATCAATCTGGCGCGCGACGGCGATCATTACTGGGTGTTCGCGCACGTCACGCCGACGCTCGACGCGCGGCAGAACCTCGTCGGCTACCATTCCAACCGGCGCAAGCCCAATCCAGACCAGATCGCTAAGGTCAGGGAGCTGTACCGGGCACTGCTTGCCGAGGAAGACCGTCACCGCAATCGCAAGGAAGGCATGTTGCGGGGATACGAGATGTTGATGGCCACACTCACGAATGCCGGGCTCGACTATGACGAATTTGTCTTCTCTATCTAGGGTGATGCTGTCGATGGCCGCGACCTTGGCCATCGTTGCGGTGGCCGCAGCGGCACGACTTCTGCTCGGGCCGGCGCTGCAGCCCTGGGAGACGGTTGCCGAGTTGCTGGCCGTGGGCACGAGCCTCGGCTTCGGCATCTGGTCGTTGCGACGGCTGGCGCGCGGCATCGAGGCAGTCTCGGCGGTCTGCGCGCAGGCGGCGCGCGGCGATCTCGAAGCCCGCATTGCCGGCGCCCGCGAGGGCGGCGAACTCGGCCAACTGCAGAAGTCGGTGAACGACATGCTCGACATCGTCGATGCCTTCGTCCGCGAGTCCGCAGCCTCCATGGGCTATATCAGCCGGGGCAAATGCTTCCGCAAGGTACTGGTGCGCGGGCTGCCGGGCTCGTTCCGCAGCGGCGCGCTCGTGATCAATGCGGCGACGGAATCCATGGACGGCAAGGTCCGCAACCTTGCCGATGTGGCGCAAGGGTTCGGCTCCAGCATGGATGTCGTTGCCAGGACCCTGGCGGCGGCGGCGTCCGAACTCGCGTCGGACGCCGGATCGATGGCGGCGGCCGCGGAGGAAACCAGCCGGCAATCGACAGCGGTCGCGGCGGCGTCGGAGCAGGCGTCCGTCAACGTCCAGACCGTGGCCAGCGCCGCCGAAGAGCTGTCGGCGTCGATCGTCGAAATCAGCCGTCAGGTGGCCCATTCGGTGGCCGGCACGGCGCGGGCCGTCACGGATTCCCAGCAAGCCAATACCCAGATCAAGAGCCTGGCGGACGCCGCGCAACGGATCGGCGACGTGGTCAGCCTGATCAACGAGATCGCGGGACAGACCGACCTGTTGGCGCTCAACGCGACGATCGAAGCGGCGCGGGCCGGCGACGCGGGAAGGGGCTTTGCCGTGGTGGCGTCGGAGGTCAAGAGCCTCTCCGGCCAGACCTCGAAGGCCACCGACGAGATCCGTGCCAAGATCGCCGAAATGCAGTCGGCCACGGCGCAGTCGGTGCAGGCGATGCAGACCATCGGCGAGACCATCGGCCGGATCGACGAGGTATCCTCGACGATTGCGTCGGCCGTGGAGAACCAGGGCGATGCCACCCGGGAGATCGCACGCAACGTGCAGCAGGCGTCGGCCGGCACCGCGGAGGTGTCGTCGAACGTGGTCGGGATCAGCCAGGCGGCCGCCGACACCGGCGAGATTGCCGCCCGCGTCAGCAGCGCATCGCAGCGGATCAGCGACCAGGTCGACACCTTGCGCAGCGAGGTCGAGCGATTCCTGGCCGCGACCAGGGCGGCGTGA
>JBKQQE010000306.1:0-4097 GCA_052326245.1 Xanthobacteraceae bacterium
CCTCCCGGTGCCCGTGATCTGGGGCCAAAATCTCGGCTACCTTTTCTTTCAGCTCCGCGATTTCAAGTCCGGTGCGCGCAAGAACGACCAGATGACGCCGATCGCCGAGGGGCTCGAGCACAGCGACCTGATGGCGCTGGCGCAGTATTTCTCCAAAAAACCTTGGCCCAACCTGCGACAGGCGAATCCGCCGGCGAACGTCGCGGCGCTGGCGCAGCGCGCCAACAAGTCCGTCGTCTGCACCAGCTGCCATCAGGAATGATTTGCCGGCGAGGGCACCCAACCGCGCCTCGCCGGACAGGTCCGCTCGTATCTGGAAAAGACGATGACCGACTTCCAGAGCGGCGCCCGCGGCAACAATCCCGGCATGACCGACCTGATGCTTGCCACCGCGCCCGATGACCTCGCCGCGCTGGAGGAATATCTCGCCGGGCGCTGATCAGGGCGCGGCCAACCGCTCGCGCAGCGCGGTCAGCACCGTCAGGTCGGCGGCGCGATGGCCTGACTTGTCCCTGAGCGACGGGTCGGCCCCGCGCTTCAGCAGCAGTTCGACGATCTCCGCGCGGCCGGCTTCCGCCGCGATCATCAGCGCGGTGCGGCCGCGGTCGTCGCGGTCGTCGACATGGGCGCCGGCGTCCAGCAGGTAGGCGATGAGCTCGGTCGCGTTGCCGTCCGGCACCGACTCGTCGGGACCGCAGGCCCACATCAGCAGCGTCAGGTCGTTGGGGTAGCGGGCATTGATGTCGACACCGCGCGCCAGCAACCGCGTCACGACGTTGAATCTCGCGCCTGCCGCCGCATAGACGATCGGCGGCTTGCCGGTGGCGTCCGGCGCCCGGGCGTCGGCGCCGCGGGCGAGCAAGGCCTCGACCAGGGCGTCGCTGCCGACATAGGCGGCGGCGGCGACCGGGGAGACGCCGCTGCGCCCCGTCAGCGTGACGTCGGCGCCGCGTTCGATCAGCCGCTCGGCGACGCCGGTCCGGTTGGCCTCGATCGCCGCAAACAGCGCGGTTGCGCCGTCGAGGTTGCGGGCATCGAGCGGCGCGCCGCGCGCCAGCAAAAGATCGGTCATCTTGAGATGGCCGGCCTTGGCGGCGTGGCTGAGCGGCCGCGCGCCCATCCGGTCGCGCGCATCGACCGACGCACCGTGGTCGAGCAGTTCGCCCGCCAGGTCGACGCAATTGCCGTCGACCGCCGCGAACAGGGTCAGCGACACCTCGACCGCGGTGATCTGCGGCTTGATCGTTTCATAACGGCGGCGGAGATCCCCGCACGCGCCGGGCTCCGCGGCGAACGCGACGGGCGCGGCGCCGAGCAGGGCAACCGCAATCGAGCATCGCATCACGAACTGGCGGAACACGCGGTGTCGTCTCTCGCTGACGCTGCGCGAAACGCTAGCACGGCCGCGACGCCGCCGCCAAGATTGAGTGGGCGGCCCCGGTCCGGCTTGGCTTTCGGGGTGCGCCGAGGTTCAGCGCGCCGCGTTCTGGATGGTCCCGGTCGGACCGTCGAGCTGCGGAACGGGGATGGCCGGGTCTTCCGGCAGCAGGTCCCTGCGCATGTGCGCGTTCGAATTGCCGTTGAACAGCGTGCCGACCAGCCCGCGGTCGAGATCGCTGGTGCCGAACAGCGCGTCGCAGATCGGAAACGTGAGATTGAAGTTCCGCGTCTGCATGAACCCGAGGACGTGGTGAACGGCGTGCATCCGGCGCACCGTGTTGACGAGCGGAACGTATTGGAGGTAGGGGTGCCGCTCGTCGTCGAGATGCGAAACCGTGTGCAGGCCTTCGTACATCAGGTAGTAGGCCGCCATGGTGAACACGGTGATATAAGCCGCATTCGCCGAGATCAGCACGCCCAGCAGCAGGGCCGGCGGCAGCGCGGCAAGCACGAAGCCCAGCGGCGCGAACGGGGGAAACAGCAGCGCGCGCCATTCCTTGTGGCCGTGGTAGCTGAGGTCGTGATGCGTGAAGAACTGGTGATGCACCGTGCAATGGCGCTTGTAGATCATCTCCAGTCCCTTGACCGGACGATGCAGGATGTAGCGGTGTGCGGCCCATTCGATCCAGTTGCCGAACAGCGCGATCGGGATCACCAGGAGCCACTGCCAGCCCGCACCGTGGATGTGGGTCCAGCAGAACCACATCGCCGCGCCGGTGACCACCAGCGTGAAGCCGAGGTGGAGCGCGCCGTGATACCAGGGCGGCGTTTCCGCGACGAACCGTTGGCGGAACGCCCGCTGCCGCTCCTGTTCGCGGCGATCGCGGCCGGCGTCCTGAAATACCACGTCCATGGTTGCCTCCCTTGCAGCGGATCTGGCGGGCCCGGTTTCCGGCCCTGACTGCTTGCGGGCAGGATATTCGCCGGCGGGCGCGCGCGCTTCGCCGCGGCGCGGGCGATTTATCGTTTCGGATGTTTTTTTGCCGGCGCGCAGATACCCGCGGCCGGCGATTTCGGTTACCATTGCCCGGTTCGCCGCAGACCGGACGACGATCCGGCGGGAAATCGTACCTGTGACATTGCACCTGTGATCTTGCACCTGTGACCCAGGCTTTGAGCATCCTGCGGGGCCGCTTCGGGCGCGTCGCGCTGCTCGACATGGACACCTCGCTGGTGGACCATGCGCACCCGCATTTCCACCTCATCTTCAAGGCGAGCGGTCCCGACCAGGACTTCGTTGTCGAGGGGCAATCCGTGCCGCTGCGCGCCGACACGTTGGTGGCCGTCAACTCGTGGCAGCAGCATGCCTACATGCACCGGGCGGGCGCCGAGCGCACGCTGTTTCTGGCGCTCTACATCGAGCCGGGCTGGCTTGCGGACGCCGACCGCGCTTTCGCCGGCTGCGCCGCGCCCGGGTTCTTTCCTCACGCCGGGATTGCGATCACCGAGGAGATCGATCGGCTCCGCGCCGGCGTGGTGCGGCGGATGGCGGACCCGTCCGACCGGCACGAGGAACTCCAGCAACTGATCCTCGACCTCTGTCTGCGGGTGTCGCACGGATTTTCGGGATGGCGCGACCGCGCCGGATCCCACGTCGCGCGCGGATCGCACGACTTCCGCATCGGCCGGGCGTTGCGGTACATGCGCGAAGGCGCCGCCGATGCGATCGATCTCGACGCCGTGGCCAGGGCTGCGGGGCTGTCCCGCCCGCACTTCAATCATCTGTTCCGCAGCTGCACGGGGGTAAGCCCGCGCGTCTACGTCAATGCGCTGCGCGTGGAAACCGCGGTCGGCCGGCTGCGCCGGCACGAGGACGAGATCGGAAGCATTTCGGATGACCTCGGCTTCAGCGCCCACAGCAACTTTACGCGGTTCTTTCAGCAGCACACCGGGACTTCGCCGAACCAGTACCGGCGCGTGATGGCCGACCTCGGCTGAAAATCCGCCGCTCAGCGCCGGACCAGGCGCGAGGCGGTCGCCGCGGCCTTCGCCAGATCCTCGGCGATGATGTCCATCACCGCCGACATGGCCGCCGAAACCGCGCGCCTTGGATTGGTGACCCAGGCCACCGAGCGGATGATCGAGGGATCGCGCAGGCGGCGGGCCCTGATCCGGCCCGCGGTCAGGGCCGCATGCAGCGCGATGCCGGGCAATACCGTCAGCAGCTCCGTCGTCGCCACCACCTCGCAGATCGCCGACAGGGTGTCGATCTCCAGCCGCGGCTTCAGGCTGAAGCCGGCCTCCGCCGCGGCGTCGTCCAGGATTCGCCGCAGCCCATGGCGCCGCGACGGGATCACCAGGTCGAGGCCCTCCAGCCGGTCGAACGCGACCACTTTCGGCAGCGCCAGCTTGTTGCCGGCGCCGTGGGCCAGCATCATTTCCTCGTCGAGAATGTGCCGGGCAGCCGGCGCCGGGCGCGGCGCCGGCGTATTGACGATGGCGATGTCGAGCTGCCCGGCGGCGACCCACTCCAGCATGGTTTCCGAATAGCCTTCGCAGACCAGCAGGTGGATTTCCGGATGCCTGGACGCGATCTTCGCGGAGGATACCGGCAGCGTGCTCTGCGCCGCCGAGGTGATCATGCCGATATTGACCCGCCCCGACACCTTGCCGTCCAGCTGCGCGATCTCGTCGCGGACGCGGTCGACGTCCGCGAG
>JBKQQE010000307.1:0-6801 GCA_052326245.1 Xanthobacteraceae bacterium
CGTAAGCACACGCCCAAGGCCGCGGACCGCTGTGTTTGATCGCAAACGGTTCGGAGGGGCGTGGCTCCGACGCGATGATATGTGGACGGAGTGTTTTCTGAGATTGACGCCCGGTTTGTGGGATGGCCTCGTTGCTTTTGAGGAGCGAGGGCATGCGGATCGAAGACCAGCTTCGCGATCGGCTAAAGAAGGTTGAGGCGTTGTATTTCGGCGCGGCTACCGCGGGAGAGCGCGACGCCGCCGAAGCAGCTGCAGAGCGGCTGAAGGCCAAGCTTGACGAGGTCAGTCGTCGCGATCCCCCAATCGAGATGAAGTTCAGCTTGCCGGACCAATGGTCTGTCCGGCTGTTCATCGCCTTGTGCCGACGTTATGGTATTCGGCCATTTCGATATCCGCGGCAGCGCGCGACGACGATCATGGTCAGAGCGCCGCGGCGCTTTTTCGATACCGTGGTGTGGCGGCAATTTTCTGACCTGCACACGGACCTCTGGCTATATTTCGAGCAGACTACAGAACGGCTGATCCGGGAGGCTATCCATGCCGATACTGCTGACGCCGAGACGACGGTCGAACCAGCCAGCCTTCGATGAAGCCCATGCTGGCCCGCTCGCCAGCTGTACAATTCGACGGCAGAAGCTCGCGCAGCCCGTCGGATGACTGCTCTATCCCGGCGTCATAGTGATCAGGCCGCCTGAGCTGTAACAGGCGCCGCGCACTTCCATTGCCAAGGCAGCAGCTCGTGAAGCTGGCTTTGCGGAATGCCCGCGATGCGAGCGAGCACGTCAGCGAGCCAGGCCTGCGGATCGACGTCGTTGAGCTTGGCCGTCGTGATCAGCGTGGCCATGGCCGCGGCCCGATCGGCCCCGCGTTCCGAACCAGCAAAGAGCCACGATTTGCGTCCCAGGGCAAAGCCGCGCAGCGCACGCTCGGCCGCGTTGTTGGTGAGGCAGATCCTGCCGTCGTCGATGAACCGCGCAAACCGGTGCCAACGTTTGAGCATGTAGTCGATCGGTTCGGCGACCGAGGCCGCGCTCGACAGCCGGGCTCGCTCATCGCGTAACCAGGCTTCCAGGGCCGTCAAATGAGGCGCGCTTTGTTCATGCCGCACCCGCAACCGTTCTTCAGCGCTTAGGCCATTGATGCCACGCTCGATATCGAACAGCACGTCGATGCGCCTGACCGCCTCCAGCGCGATAGGCGAGATCGCCGCTGCGTTCTTGCCGCGCCGGGCATTGGCGGCAATATCCGCCAGCTCAAAGAACTGCCGCCTTGCGTGCGCCCAACACAGCGCCGACATAATTGGCCCGGGCAAACGGGAGGGCTGGTAAAGCTCGTTGTAGCCACCATAGGCGTCCGCCTGCAGAATGCCGGCGAAGTCCCGCAGATGCCGGACCGGATGTTCATGCCGTCGGTCCCGCGAGGCGTAATACAGCGCCGCCGGCGGTGCCCGTCCCTCAAACGGCCGGTCGTCTCGGACATAGGTCCAGATGTGCCCTTTGATTGTCTTGCCCTTCGCTAGGATCGGCACCGTGGTGTCGTCGCCATGCAACCGTTCGGCCGCCAGAACGTGGGCCTCGATCAGCGCATGCAGCGGCTGCAGCGCCGCCGTGCAGGCGCCCACCTGGTCGGCCAGCGTCGATACGCTGAGGTCAATGCCTTCGCGGCGGTATCGCTCGCTCTGCCGGTTCAGCGGCTGGTGCTGGCCGAACTTCTCGAACAGGATCATCGCCAGCAGGTTCGGTCCGGCGAAGCCACGCGGCGTCACATGGAACGGCGCCGGAGGCTGCGCGATCGTCTCACACCGCCGGCACGAGAACTTCTCGCGCACCGTCTGGATCACCTTCCAGGACCTGGGAATGACCTCCAGCGTTTCGGTAATGTCCTCGCCAAGCTTCGACAGCCGATCAGATCCGCAGCACGGGCAGCTCTCGGGCGCGGCAATCACCACGCGCTCACGCGGCAGATGATCAGGGAACGGTTTGCGCGAAGGCCGCTTGCGCTGGAACGATTTGACTGTCTGTGTCTGGGACGCTGCATTCTCGGCCGCCAGTTCGTCCTCGGTCGCTGCCGCCTCCAGATCTTCGAGCTGAAGCTCCATCTGATCCAACAGCCGCGCCGTGCGCTCCGAGCGCGTCCCGTAGAGCTCACGCCGCAGTTTCTCGATCGCCAACTTAAGATGGGCGATCAGCGCTTCCGTATTCGAGTTCACAGCCTGGGCGCGGGTCGCAACCGCCTCGGCTTTCAGACGCGCGGCGCGCTCCTCAAGGATCATCGCATGAGCGGCGGCGAGATCGGATGGAAGCGATTCAGCAGCGTCTTTCATTAGACGATGGAATCACATCCGCCGTGATCCGCAAGAAAAAAGTCAGCCCACCGATGTCGGACGCCAGGTTTCCTGAGGATTACGCCAGTCAATTCCGGACAGCAGATAGCCAAGCTGCGCCGGTGAGATCGTGATCGCCCCCTTCGCTGGGCTCGCCCACAAAAACCGACCGCGCTCCAGCCGCTTGTACCTCAACTGAGAATGCAGACTCTTCGGATGCAGCACAGCAGTTTGTGCGTGTGACGCATCCATTCCATCCATTGTTCGGGCGGCAACTTCCCTGCGTCGGCAAACGATACAACCGGTATGGCGAACGCCTCTTACTGCAGGGCGACGGCGCCACCGTGTGGTCGGTTCCTCCGCAATGGACCGATCTTGCGAGCCCGGATCCAGAGATCGTCATGGGTCATGGACAGGCACTTTTGCGTGCTGTCGACCTGATGGAGCTGGCCAGCCTGGTGAAGCGCCTTTCTGAACAGGGCGGCCTGCGATCGAGCCCCAATCGTAAGGACGATTATGCCGCATATGTAAGGTGATTAATGCCGCAACAGCTATCTCTCGTACACCTGGTGTCGCAATATAACGCTATAATTCGCGCGATCGACTTCTGTTTCGGTCTTGACAGCTGCGCGATTTGCGGCTTAAATATATTTACGTTAATGCTTCTTCGCACACTTGGAGCCGACGGTGCCGGCGAAGCACGACAGCAAGCACTCAAAGACCGACGCCCTCCTCGAAGAGGGCACGCTCAATTCGACGCCCGAGAAGGTGCGCGATCCAAAGTTTCAGGGAAGCGAGTTCTTCGATCCGCAGGACGCCGTGCAGGTCAAGTACGAGATGCTGCGTCGTGTCTCCGTCGACAACGCCTCGGTGACCGAGGTTTCCGACGAGTATGGCGTTTCCAGGCCGACCTATTACCAGGCCAAGGCGAACTTCGATGCTGCAGGGATTGCGGGACTAGTCCCAAAAAAGCCGGGCCCACGCGCCCCCCACAAGGTCCACGGCGACGTTCTTGCCTTCCTGCAGGCACGGCTGGTCCCGGGCGAGCCGGTTCGTGCTCGGGAGCTGGCGAGCTTGATCCGCGAGGAGCTCGGCATCGAGGTTCATCCCAGGACGATCGAGCGAGCATTAAAAAAAACTGCCGGATGAACACGCCAAGACACCGGCGTGTTCGATCCTCTCGCCCGCCATCGCAGCCCGGTATGAGGTGCTGCGTATGGCAGCTCTCGGCGAAGCGCTGCCGCCTACGGCCCGCAGTGGCCTCATGCTTTTTCTGCGCCGGGGCATGTGGGGGTGGGCGCAGACGCTGGCCGCAGGCCCCGTTCAACAGTCAGTTGCATCGCGTACTCCACCAGTGCCGCGTAACGAGCGCACAGCTGTCGTTTACGTGCTCGCGACAATGGCGATGAGCACACCCGAGCGGAGAACGCCATGAAGGAGTCCCTCAAAGTCCAGCCTCACCACCTCGAACGGGGTGCCTACCTCTACATTCGTCAGTCCTCGATGCGACAAGTCGTTGAGAACGTCGAGAGTACAAAGCGGCAATATGCGCTTCGTGGACGCGCAATTGCCCTTGGCTGGCGCGACGAGCAAATCATCGTCGTTGACAATGATCAGGGCGAGTCCGGTGCATCGGCCGCCTGGCGCGAGGGTTTTCAAAGGTTGGTCAGCGACGTCGGCATGGGGCGCGCCGGTATCGTCATGGGCCTGGAGGTCTCCCGGCTCGCGAGGAACAATGCCGACTGGCAACGTTTGCTGGAGATCTGCGCCCTCGCTGACACTCTGATCCTCGACGAGGATGGCGTCTATGATCCAACAAGCTTCAATGACCGGCTCCTGCTCGGTCTCAAAGGAACAATGAGTGAAGCCGAGTTGCATGTGATCAAAGCAAGGCTACGCGGCGGGATCCTCAACAAGGTGAAGCGCGGCGAGTATCGTTGCACCCTTCCAACCGGCCTGATCTATGACCAATCTGGCTACGTGACGTTCGATCCTGACTCGCAGGTCAGGGAGTCGATCGTCCATTTCTTCGACACGTTCTTTCGCGTGGGTTCCGCATGCCAAACCGTCAAGGCCTTTCGCAAGGAGGGCCTTCTGTTTCCCTCGCGTCTGCGCAACAGCCAGACAACCATTTTTCGGCCATTGACCGCATCGACGGCAATACGTGTCTTGAACAACCCACGCTACGCCGGCTGCTACTTCTATGGACGGCGGCGTTATCGACGAGCCATCGACGGCAAGAAGACCGTGCAGCGGAAGCGTGACCACGAAGACTGGCTGGCCTGCATCCCGGATGCCCATCCCGGCTATATCAGCTGGGAGCAATTCCAGGAGAATCTCAAAATTCTCAAGACCAACGGTCAAGGATATGAACTGGCACGCGCATCGCCTCCGCGTGAGGGTACAGCATTGCTGCAAGGACGGGCGGTGTGCGGGCGATGCGGCAAGCATTTCCGCATCCACTACGCTGCCCGGCGTGGACGGTTGGATGCTTGGTACGTCTGTGATCGCGCTCGCGGCTATCGCGGCGAGCCCAACTGCCAGTCAATCGCTGGGCCTCCGATCGACAAAGCCATCGGCATGCTGATTGCCGAGCAGATGACGCCGGCCGCCGTCGAGTTGACGCTCGAGATCCGCAGGGAGATCGAAGCCCGGTATGAGGAAGCAGACCGGTTGCGCCGTCGTGCGATCGAACGGGCCCAAATCGAAGCAGATCTCGCCCAGCGCCGCTTCATGTTGGTCGACCCCAATAATCGTCTCGTCGCCGACACGCTCGAAGCTGAATGGAACGACAAGCTCCGCGTGTTGGCCAAGGCCCGCGAAGATCGAGAGCGGGCGCGAGAGCAGGATCAGCTCATTCTCGATGAAGCTGTTCGCGAACGGCTGATCGCGATGACAGTAGACTTCAACAAGCTTTGGGCAGATCCGGATACGCCGGACCGTGAACGCAAACGGCTGCTCGCCCACATCATTGAGGATGTCACCCTCATCAAGATGCCGGCGGAAGGGACTACCAAGATTCACGTCCGCTTCAAGGGCGGCAAAATCCAAACGCTCACCACCATGAGCCCAAAATCTTCCGCGCAGCAGGTGAAGACGCAGCCCGGTATCGTCGAATTGGTCGACAAACTCCTCGACAAACACATCTATTCTGAGATCGCCGAACTACTCAACCAGCAAGGGTATCGCCCGGGCGGATCGGCGCGGCGTGGCCGCCACGATACCCGCTTCACGGCTTTGCGGGTTGCGTATCTCGTCCAACGCTACGGCCTGCGCTCGCGGTATGACCGACTGCGAGATCGCGGAATGCTGACAAAACGGGAAGCCGCGGCGCGCCTCAACATCCACGAGACGACCCTCGCCAGATGGGCTGAACATGGACTCGTCACCAGGCATGCCTACAATGCACACTATTGCCTATACGACATTCCCGCATCGAACCTGCCGCGCAAGCAATGCAGTCGATGGAATCGTCTTGTCGATCGAGCCGCCGCCTTCAAGACCGCAATGTGCTAAAACCCTCAACTGAAGCTGAAGGAGGTGTAGTATGAATGCACGTAGTTGGTAAACAGGCAAGCCCCCTGACCGTCGTGCCAGATCACTTTCAATAGATTGCCGCTGCGGCCGCGGAAGCAGAACAAGTGCCCGCTCAAAGGATCGCGCCGCAATACCTCCTGCACCTGCAGCGACAGGCTCGCAAAGCCCTTCCTCATGTCCGTGTGCCCGGTTGCCAGCCATACCCGAACATTGCTCGGCACCGGAATCATGGCCGCTCCAGTACCGCCAGAACCCGTGCCAGCACGGCCGCATCGACGCCACCATCGACGATCACCCGATGTCCGCGCATGAGCACGATCTCGATCCGCCCCGACACCGACGGATGGGCCTGTGGTGATAGGCTCGGATCCGGCTGTTCCGGCGGTAACGGCAAACTACATCGTGAACTGTCGTCACCAACAAGTACCGGTGCAAATGTCGTCTCGCCGTCCGCTTCCTCAAGGCGACCATCCCGGGCCAGCCGGCGCCACGTAAATAGCTGGCTCGCAGACAGCCCGTTCCGCCGTGCTGTCGCCGACACATGCCGCGGCGCGGCGTAACTCTCCGCCACGATCCGTTGCTTTTCATCAAGCGTCCAACGGCGCCGTGCACCCGACGAAATCACGTCGAGCCGCGCCACCTTCAACATAGGCGTATGACCAGTCACGCCATTGAAATTGCTCACACCACGCCCCCTAACAAGGGGAGATGGCGTGAGCGTTAAGTGATTGATTTATGCGGGCTGGTTTTGATTTGGCCGCGTCAGTGTACTGACACATCACTATTCAGTGAGAGACAGTCCGCAGCGAAGCGTGAGCGCTAGGGCCGGCGCCGCTTCGCCGGCGCAAACTCACCGCCCATGCTCCTGAGCCTGAGAGATAGCATTCTCAGAAACACCTTTGGCCAGTGCTGTCCGTTGATCCAGTCCGGCATGTAGATGC
>JBKQQE010000308.1:0-3944 GCA_052326245.1 Xanthobacteraceae bacterium
CATGAAATCGATGATGCGGCGGAGGAACGGATTCTTGGTCGCCACCAACTTGCTCAGCGCCGGATACTTCAGTACGTAATCGCCGTTGCCCATCGTGCTCTTGATTTGCGACAGCGAGTGACACACCATGCAGCCGATTCCAGCCTGCGCCGGGGCCGTATGCACGCGGGGCGCGATCGGCGTATTGAAATTTCCCGGGAAGAAGAGTGCAGCGTCGTGGCATCCCGCACACCACTTGGAAGGCTGCACCCCCACAGTGGCCTGCATGTACACGATTGACTGCCGGTACCATTGGTTATTGAATGAGGAAAAATGGTGCATCGAGCTTTCCCACTGCTGGTAAATATCCGCGTGGCAACGCTTGCAGGAATCCGAATCCATGAAAAAGTCCTGCGTAACAGTCTTCCCCGTCGCCGTTTGTCCCGAGCTCGGGAAGAAGGGCCCATTGGGACCGTCGCCTTCGTCGTCCATGCTGGCGGGCGCGATTTCGGGGTTGTGGATCAAGTAGGCGCGCCGCCACGGCACCGTGCGCACCCACCACGCTGCGCCCGCAACACCTGCGAACAGGGCAATCGAAAGCGCAATCCGCAGCGTCGCTCGGACAGCGCCAGGGGTAAGCCAGCCACGGCGTCCGGTCAATGCAGCGAAAAGGACAGCGCAGCCGAGAACGCTGGCCACGATGTGAGAGTACACGACCGGCCATTCCTGCCGCCGCGAGCCTGTATAGATAACCGCCGCTCCCAGCGCCCCGCCAATCAGGAGGACAATCCAACCAACGCGCTCGCTTGCCGAACCGCTGCGGATAAGCCGCAAGAGTGAAGGAATCGCCAGTGCAAGAAAGAGGACACCCAGAAGAACGTGCAACGCCACAAGGATCTCATACAGAATTGTGGGAGTCGGCCACGCGTAAAGGATGAGCGCGGTAGATGCAAGTGCAACGACAAGATAGTTCAGGGCGCGTCTCAAACTATCCCCCAGGCGCTGAGTTCGTCACAAGGCAGGGCTGCCCCCGCCAAGGTGCGGGATTCTCCCAATAAGGCGGATGCGTGGTCAATAATGGATTTGCACTATTCCCGTTTTCTTTCTGCTTTCGTGCCATCCGGCGCATGCGAGCCTGGCTTGGTCTACTGAGAGAACAAATCCTCAGAAGTGCCAATTTGTCTCCAGATAGACCAATTGTCCATCGGGATCCTCGGGATAGATGCTCCTGACCACGCTCTTGCCCCATGCGTGACCGTAGTACAGGGTCGCGCTAAAGGAGCGTGTGAATTGGTAATCCGCGCTGATGTCCCAGGCGTTGGCTAGGCTGCGACTGCCGTTGCTGGGACGGCCCGTGTACCCAAACGTCGACCGTTGAAATGCCCCGCCACCCAAATACCAGAGATCAGAGGCCTTGGCCAAACGAAGCGCGTGGAGTTCACTGCGCAACGTAAGCTTGGAATCGGGATGCAAGTCCAGCGTGCCGTAGAAGTCCTCATTGTTCATCATGTTGTAAAAAGGGAATCGCGCGTAGAGGCGCGGTGTGGTCAGCACTTGAAAAAAGGTGGCGTGGGTCGAGTCGTTTGGATTGCCATCGCCGCTGCCGTACGAATAGCCTGCGCTCACCCAAGGTCTGAGAACATGGGTGGGCGGCTGCCACCCAAGTTCGCCGACGAATGCATCGGCGCTCTGCGTGAGCGTCCCCCACGAACCCGTCTGAATCGCGCCCCAACCCAGGAAATCAAACGCCCCCGCAGCGGAAGTGTGGAAGACGTGGGCATAATCGGCGCCGACAGTCGCAATTTCAATCTTGCCGTGGTCTGCCGCACGCGCCGCCGACGGGCGATTGTCGGTCTTGAGCACAATCGTGCGGTGATCGACATAGCCCACGCTAAAGATGCGCAACTGGCCCGCGGAGTGAGCCGTTGTGAATGACCGATTGTACGCTCCATAGTAGACATCAACGTCCAGCTCGCCGTTGCCGTCAACCTGGAAGACGCCGCGGGTTGGGCGTGCGGCAAAGAATGTCAGATTATTCTGGCCGGAGTTCCAGGAAAGCTGCGCGCCATCGAATGTCCGTTGTACGGCTGAAAAACCGAAATTCGAGATCAGACGATGCGCAAGCCGGCTCAGCACCAGTGTGGCGAGCGCGGGGTCCTTGGGCTTTACCTCCGTGCCGTCGAAAAATTCAAAGCGCCCCACCTTGGGACTGCCCTCGGCCGGAGCCTTGAATTGAACAAACGCCTGCTTCACGAACGCATAGGCATTGTTGCTGTGGTTGCCGTTGGCTGCGTAATAGGTTCCGCCGAGGCCGAGTTGCCCCTGCGGCGCGGGATCCACAGCATTGTCCGGCAAGCCCAAGATCGTGGCCTGCGAAACTTCCAGTTGCCAGTTGAAGCGCGGCAATTGTTGACCCAGGCCGATGCGGAGCAGGGAATGTCCCAGTGCGTAATTGCTGCTCCCTGTCGTGGCTCCAAACCAATCCCATCCTTCCACCCGCGCGCGCCAGTTGATCGTAATGTCCACCGGACCAATCTTGTGCTTCTTGGGCGCGGTGCTCTGCTCTTTCGGAGTCGGATGTGGGCCGGCTTGCGGCGTTTGCTGTGCGGACAATTTTCCACACGAGATTAGAAGAATCGCCCCGCCGAGAAGGATGAGTACTACAAGTCTCTTAGGTCGCCAGATTGGACCGAATCTGCATGGCCAAGTTCTTGCAAGACTCCTGCTCAACAGATGTGCTTTCAAGGGGCGCTCTCCACCTAGAAATTGGAATTTGAAACCAGTGAGTCGAGGCGGCATTCTCCACATCTAGGGCGGGGAGACAATAGTGCTTTTAAATTATGTCCACTTGCAGAACGAGACGGGCGAGCATCGGGATCGCCGCCTGTCGGATACCGGCCATAAATGAAGTCATCTCATCGATAATTTTCGTCAGGGGCGACGCGGAAAGCTGTCCCGCCTGCGGCGAAGTGCAGGACCACGCCGCCAAAATACGGCACCGTCGCCGATGGCCGCGCAAAAAGCTACGCGCCGACAAGAAAAGCACTGCCAGCAGGGCGCGAGTGAACTTTGTCATTTTGGGTTAGGAGCCAGGGGGATCAGCCTGCGGAGTGGCTTACTCCCCCCTGGCCGGAGTTTCGGTACGGGTGCGAGTCTTACCACTCAAGTCAGCAGCGAGGCCAAGCGACCGCCGAATTGGGTAGCAAAACGAGCGCATTAAATCACGGCGCACAAACCGGCACAATACTACAAAACCATTAGAGCGTAACCGGGTCGCGCGGAGTGCGTTGCTTCAAGGCTTCGCTCGAAATTGGGACGTTCCGGGACAGCCGCGCCCGGCCACCATGTTAAGATTCCGATCCGGAATCGTGACGGGATCGGGGGCCGATTTGAACGAGCTTGTGTACAGCTCTCTGGTCGAAATGGCGAGTCTCGTTCGCGCGAGGAAGGTATCGCCTGCGGAATTGGTCGAAGCGCACATTGCTCGAATTGAACAAATGGACCCTCATCTCAACGCCTTCGTTCATTTCGCGTTCGAGCAGGCCCGGCAGGAGGCTCAGAAAGCAGAGACCTCGCCACGCGGTCGCAAGAGGAAGCCGATTGGCGCGCTGTATGGCGTGCCCATCACGATCAAGAGCTCCTTTGATGTCGCCGGATTCCCGTGCGAATGCGGCAGCCGCATACGCCAGGGAAATCGTCCCACAACGGACGCGCCCCTCGTCGCCAGACTTCGCGCTGCGGGCGCAATCATTCTGGGAAACACGAACGCCCCCGAATTTCTGATGGCCTATGAAACGGATAATCTGCTCTACGGCAGGACGAACAGTCCCTGGGACCTCGACCGAACGCCCGGGGGCTCCAGTGGCGGTGAAGCCGCGGCCATCGCCGCAGGATGCTCCGCGGGGGGAGTTGGGAGCGATGGAGGCGGCTCGATACGGGTCCCCGCCCATTACAGCGGAATCTGC
>JBKQQE010000309.1:0-8601 GCA_052326245.1 Xanthobacteraceae bacterium
GTTTTGGATTTGACATTCGCTCCGCGAGCCCGCGGCTGGGTGGGTAGCGAATGTCAAATCCACTCCACTAGCGAGGGCGTCTACCGCCTGAATTGATCCGGAAAATGCTTTAGCCAAACACCAGGAATCCAGCCTGTCAGATCTGGTTCTCGGTAGCCGGTCCGCCGTCGGCCGTCCACGCCGCGGCCAGGGCCAGCCGGGCCAGCGCGGGAAGCGAGCGCGAGCCGGTTCGCTTCATGATCGAGGCCCGATGGTTCTCCACGGTGCGGCGTGAGATGCCGAGATCCGCGGCGATGTTCTTGCTCGGATGGCCGGCGAGAACCATCTGCATGATCTGGTGCTGCCGCCGGGTCAGGCCGGCCAGGTGTTCGGCGGCGTCCTTGCGCCAGGTCGTCAGCTTGCCGGAATCGCAGGCCTGTTCCAGGGCGCGGGTGACGCCGGCGAGCAGCTCGCTGCCGCGGATCGGCTTCTCGAGAAAATCCGACGCGCCGGCCTTCATGGCTTCCACCGCCATGGGGACGTCGCTGTGCCCGGTGATCATGATGGCGGGGATCTGGTGTCCCGCGTCCTTCAGGCGCTTGAGCAGGTCGATGCCGCTGATGCCGGGCAGGTTGGCGTCGATCAGGAGGCAGGCCTTGCGGCCCGGACGGTAGCCGTCGAGGAAGGCCTCCGCGTCCTCGTAGTCCTCCACGATCCGGCCTTCGCCCTCCAGCATGCTGCGAATCGCCTGGCGAACATGGCTGTCGTCGTCGACCACGAACACGACGGGTGCGGTCGCGTCCGCCGCGACCGCGCAAGGCGAAGGCGCGGCGGCCGGGCCACGCGACGGCGGAACCAGGCGCTCGATCGCGGCAGTCAGGTCTTTCAGGCTCGCCGGCTTGTTGAGATGCTCGCATCCATGCAGCGCGATGGCGCGCAGGGTTTCCGTCGAGATATCGCCGGTCAGGATGATGACCGGGACGGAGCGGCGAAGACCCGCGCGCAGGCGGTCGGCCAGCCTGAGGCCGTCCATGCCGTTCGGCAGGTTGTAGTCGGAAATCACCAGGCTGGGCCGAAATGCGTCGTTCTCGATCGCTTGCAGGGCTTCCGTGCCGTCGCCGGCCGTCACCACGTGGTATCCCTCGGCGTCGAGAGCGGTTTGAAGAAGATCGCGCACGTCGGACTCGTCCTCGACGACGAGAACGGTACAGGCGCGAACCGCGCTGGTGGGACTGCTGGCCTTGCTGCGGGGCTGGTCGATTCGGGGCTGCGCCTCGGCGGGCGATCGATCGACTTCGACGGTGAAGACCGAGCCCTTTCCGAGCTGCGAGCGCACCGTCACCGTGTGATTCAGCAGCGCGCCGATCCTTCTGACGATGGACAGACCGAGCCCCATGCCGAGCGCCCGGTCCTGCGCCGCATTGCCGAGCTGGTGATATTCCTCGAAGATATCCTGAAGCTGGTCCGCGGGGATGCCGACGCCGGTGTCCCAGATCTCGATGCTCAGCTTTCCCTGCCGCCGCCGGCAGCCCAGCAGCACCCTGCCGCGCCTGGTATATTTGAGGGCGTTCGACAGCAGATTGCGGATCATCTGCTCCAGCAGGCGAGGGTCGCTGCGGACCGACACCGCGCACGGCACCACATGCAGCGCGATCCGCTGCGCCTCCGCCTGATAGCCAAGCTCGGACTTCACGCGGTCCAGCACGGCGTCGATCCGGAACGTCTCAAGCTCGGCGCGGATGGTCCCGGCCTCGATCTGGTTGATATCGAGCAGGGCGTTCAGCATTCCCGCCATGCCGTCCACGGTTTCACCGAGCCGCGCGACCAGTTTCTGCGCCTTGTCGCCGGTGGCGGCTTTCGCCAGCAGCTCCTGCAGCAGCACCAAAGTCTGCAGCGGCTGGCGCAGGTCGTGGCTGGCGGCGGCAAGGAAGCGCGACTTCGCCGCATTGGCGGCATCGGCCTGCAGCTTTGCCTGTTCCAGCGCGTCGGCCGCCTCCTTCTGGTGTGTGATGTCGGCAAACGTGATGACGACGCCTTCGATGCCCTTGCCCTCGGTGCGGAACGGCAGGATGCGGCGGACGTACCAGGCGCCGCTCTGCGCCTCGATTTCCCGCTCGATCGGCTCACGGCTCCGCAGCACGTCCCTGGCATCGCCGAGCAGCGCGCCGTCGGGGGCCAGCGAGCTCAGGTCGGCCAGCGGCCGGCCGATATCGGCGGCGATGACGTTGAAGATCAATCGGGTGGCCGGCGTGAAGAACCGGATGTTCAAATCGACGTCGAGCAGGATGGTGGCGACGTCGGTGCTGCACAGCACTTTCTGCAGATCTGCGGCGGTGGCGTTCTGCTGCTCGACGGTCCGCCGCAGTTTCCTGTTGCGGGCGGCCAGCGCCAGCAGCCGCTCCTTCAAGGTGGTGCCGTCGGTTTTCGATGGTTGTCGGGCTTTGACGGGGATCGTCGCGCGGCTGCGCGGCACGGCCGTGGCATTCAGCGCGATGATCTGCGCGGACGACGAGCCACTGGGGAGGTCAGGCCGCTCCGAGGAGCTGTATCTGCGGGTTCGCATCGCTACGCCTCACTTTTCGGTCTGGTCCGGAATTGCTCTCGCGGCGGGGACGGCTTCGCGTCTTGCGATGGCGTGCCGTTCAACCGGGTCCGCTGTCAGCGCATCGATGAACGTTCCGGAGCCACAAGCGTTCCTTGCCAGGGAAGCGGCGCGGCGCATGCCGGCGGACGGTCAGGTCTGATTTGAATATTAGGTCGGATCCGACGTGACGGGCTGTGCAAAAGCGCACAGGCCTGCAATTCCGGCCGCGTCCGCCGCCGCGGCGCATGCCCATGGTATCGCTGAGGTTTTGACTTACCCTTCAGGTTTCGAGGTGGCAGAATCCGGCGCTTTCGCTTTCAAAATGGCGGTAATCGGACTATGATTTGATTGTGCTTTCCGAGAGTCGGGAGCCGCAAATCGCGCCCCGAGAGGATTCCTTGGCCAAGCAGACAGAAATCCGAGACCCGACCCAGCAGCCGTTCGATCCCGGGATGTTCCTCAAGACCGAGGGCGCCGGGCGGACGATCGCGAAATGTCGCAAGAACCAGCAGATCTTTTCCCAGGGCAGTCCCTCGGAGTCGATCTTCTACGTCATCAGGGGCAAGGTGAAGATCGTCGTCTTGTCCGAGCAGGGCAGGGAGGCCGTGATCGCCATCCTTGGCCCGGACGAATTTTTCGGCGAGGGGTGCCTCGCCGGGCAGCCGCGCCGCCTGTCGGCGGCGTCGGCGATGACGGACTGCGAAATCATGCAGATCGGCAAGGGCACGGCATTGGCTGCTCTTCGCGACGAGCCGAAATTCTCAGAAATCTTCGTCGCCCATGTTCTGGCGCGCACCATCCGCGTCGAAGCCGACCTGATCGACCAGCTGTTCAATTCCAGCGAGAAACGCCTGGCGCGCGCGCTGCTGCTGCTGGCGAATTTCGGACACGACGGCGAGCCCAAGAAGGTGATCGGCAAGGTCAGCCAGGAAACGCTGGCCGACATGATCGGCACCACGCGCTCGCGCGTCAGTCATTTCATGAACAAATTCCGCAAGTTGGGCTTCATCGACTACAACGGCCATATCGAGATCCACAGCTCGCTTCTCAATTTGGTGTTGCACGACACGCCGCATATTTCGGGCGACGTCTCCGCGGCCGGCAAGCCTGATCAAAGGGTCACGTGACCTTGCTTCACCCCTTGTGACTTTGCAGCGCGGTCGAGGGCGGCGATAGGAACGCGTCGAACCGCTCCTTGACGATGGCGTAGCATTCACACGACGCCTTCTCGAGGCCGGCGCGATCCAGCACCTGGATCGTGCCGCGGTGGTAGCTGATGAGGCCGGCCGACTGCATCGACTGCGCCGCCAGCGTCACCGATTTGCGGCTGGTGCCGAGGATCTGCGACAGGAATTCATGGGTGTAGGGCAGCGCTTCGCCCTCGGCGCGGTCGTGCATCATCAGCAGCCAGCGGCACATCCGCTCTTCCGTGCTGTGCATCGCATTGCAGGCGACCGTCTGCTGCACCTGCGACAGCAGCGTCTCCGAATAGCTCACGAACAGGTTGCGGACGTGGTCGCTGGTCTCGAATTCGTGCTGCACCAGCTCGATCGGACAGCGCACCGTATGGCCCTCGAGCTGCACGATGCAGCGATTGAAGGACACCCGGCTGTACATGGCGGCAAACAGGCCGAAGGCGCCCTCGCGGCCGATATTGGCGGTCTCGATGGCCGCGCCGTTCTCCAGCACGGTCAACAACGAGAGAACCGACCCCTGCGGGAAGTAAGCGTGCCTGAGCAGGCCGCCGGCGTCGCAGACCACGGCGCCGAGCTCGAACTCGATCGGCTGCAGATGAGGCTCAAGCCGCGCGCGGCTCGCCGGCTCCATGGCGGCGAGCAGTTGATTGCTCCGCAGGTCATGGTCCGTCTGTGGTTTTGACATCGGATCGCGATTGCCCGTCCTGACCCGGCGAACGCCGGACACCGCGCACCTGGCGTCGGGCCGTCATCATCACACTCCCGGGCCGCTCATATGAGCGTGTCGGCGCTGGCGCGTCTGAGCAAATCTGCTCAGGGCCCGGCCTCGCCACTCTCCGTGTACGATTACGGTTTTACCGTGCGTCAGACGGGGCCGACCATGGACCGCAATTGGGCGACGACGGCGGCGCCGCGATAGGGCTTGGCGAGAAACGCGCCGTTCGGCGGCAGCTCGGACGACCGCGGCCGAATCTGGCCCGACGCCACCAGCGTCCTGATCTGCGGCCAGCGCTGTCCCACGACCTGGGCCAGTTTCAGGCCGTTCATGCTTCCGGGCATGTCGATGTCCGTGAACAGCACCGCGATGTCGGATCGCGCCTCGAGCACGGCGACGGCTCCGTCGGCACCGCCGGCTTGCAGCGCCACGAACCCTGCTTCCTTGACCAAGGTGACGGCAAGTTCCCGCAGCAGCGGGTCGTCCTCGACGACGAGAACCACGGCCAGCGGCCCGGTCGCCGGCTTCTCCGGCTCATCGTTCCACACCACGTCACCGTCAAATCCGCCGTTGGCCTGGTCGGACCAATACGTCGCCATTCGCGCGCAATGCGCCTGCAGCGCCGCATCCAGCGTGTCACGAGACAACGCCGTGAAGTCCGACGCCAGGCGCAGGCACTCCAGGTCACGCTTCATCTCGTCGTCATGGTCCACGGCACGCCTCTCCTTTGCAGGAGGGTATGGTGGCATGCTTCACGGGAGTTTGTCGGTGGCCCACGCCACAAAGCGGCATGGTTGCGCGGTCGGAACCGTCGCGGGTGAGCGGTTTTGCTCAGACAGCGGCCGGAAATGGCGTCAATTACAAGTTGGGAACTAGACGCCAGGGTGTAACCCGATCATGGGGATCGCCATGGAGACTGCTATCGATAACCAGAGTCCGGGCTTTCCAATCTTTCTTGGTTCCACCGCCATCCGGGACGAGCTTCCTTATCGGCTCCGGCAGCAGTCCCTGCTCGGCGAATTCGGCCGCGCGGCGCTGCAGACCCGCGATGTGCAGGAGATTCTTCAGCGCGCCACCGAGCTGTGCGCGGAGGGGCTTGGGGCACGCTTCGCCAAGGCACTGGAATTCTTGCCTGAGCAACAGCGCCTGGTGGCGCGCGCGGGCTTCGGCTGGGCGCCGGGGACGATTGCGCACGTCTCGTTCGCCGCTGACGACAGCTCGCCGGCCGGATATGCCTACCGCAGCGGCAAGAGCGTGATTTCCAATCACCTGCAGACGGATACGCGATTCCGGTTGCCAAGCCTTCTCACGGATCATGGCGTCAAGAGCGCGATCAACGTGCTGATCGAGCAGGGCGGGCGCGGAAGGACGCTCTTCGGCGTGCTTGAAGTCGCCAGTCCCGATCCGGGCCGCTTCGATCAGGCGGATGCCGACTTCCTCGCCGGCTTCGCCGGGCTGCTGGGACTGGCCATCGAGCGCCAGCAGGCGGACGCCCGGCTTCAGCAGGCGCTGGAGTACCAGGCGTTGTTGACGCGGGAAATGAGCCACCGCGTCAAGAACAGCCTTGCCTCCGTGGCGGGGCTGCTTCGCGTGCAGTCGCGCGGCGCGCGTTCCGATGACGTCAGGGACGCCCTCGAGGACGCGGGCGCGAGGGTGGCGACCATCGCCCAGGTCCATGACCATCTGTGGCGCGGATCAAGCATCGGCTTCGTCGACCTGGCGGATTTCATGACCGAATTCTGCGGCAAGCTGCAGGGCGCGGCGGCACGACACATCATCCGGTGCCATGCCGACCCGATGCTGCTGTCGGCCGATCACGCAATTCCGCTGGGCCTGCTGGTCAACGAACTGGTCAGCAACGCCGTCAAGCATGCCTACCCGGACGGCACCGGCGTGATCGTGATCTCTGCCCGTGAAATCGAGGGACTTCTCCGCATCGAAGTGACCGACTACGGCGTCGGCCTGCCCGCGGGCTTCGACATCGAGGAGAAACGGGCGAGCCTGGGAATCCGGGTCATCACCGGGCTGACGCGGCAGCTTCACGGCCACCTTACCGTCTCGACCAGCGATCCGTGCGGCGCGCATTTCCGGTTCGACCTGCCGATCCTCCCCGATCGTGAGGAAAGCCGCGAGAAGGCCGGCGCGGAAACCACCGCGACCGGCCCGGATCGGCCGGCGTCTGCCACGCAGCGGCCACTCGCGTTCGCGGGACACGATGGTGAACACCATGCCGCTGCCGACTAGATTTGACGCCAGCCGAATTGCGATCAAGGAACATGTCTGCCCGCAATGCGCGGGTGCAATGGTGCTGGTTCACGTCAAACCCGCGCGGATTGGGTTCGAATCACGGACGTTCGAAGGGGTCAACTGCGGCCACGTCGACCGGATCATCGTCGCGACGAAGGCTGTGAGCTGGTCGTGGGGGAGTTTGCGGGCGCACGTTTGAGGCGCGCGTTACGCCGCTTGACGGCCGCGCGAACGTTCGCTTCCGGTCGCGACAACGAGCAGCGTCGAATCCACGGAACCATTGCCCGCCAAGTCTATTGGTCCCGTGTCCAACACCGGGCACGCAACAACTGGTAGACCCATGAAAAAGATTCTTTTGACGACTATTGCCGTTCTCGCATTCGCCGCGCCCGCATTCGCGGCCGAAACGGCCAAGACCGTCGGCCAGGCGCCGCCGGCATTCTATCTGGCGCAAGATACCGCGACCATGAAGTGTGACATCGTCGAGGTCCAGCCCATGGCCGGCGGCAACATGAAGGCAATCGGTGCCGCTCACACGACGAAGGCATCGGCCGAGGCGGCCTTGAAGGCCGACAAGACCTGCAAGTAAAACCTTCGCCACGTAACCGGGCGACGGCGCACACCGGGCGGGTCTTTAGTTTTGCCTGAAAGCGAAACAAATGATCCGCCGCGTGTGCTCGTCCGCGGATTCAAGATCCGAACAGCGGTTACCGTCGATCATCGCTTTCGGCGCGGATTACCGGATGCGCGGGCGCCAGGCGAGGTCGTCGGACCACACGTAGATCGAGATCGCCGCCAGGCACAGCACGATGCCGATCCAGAACACCGGCGAATGATGAATTCGCGTCCAGTCGCGAGTCCGGCCCGAAGCAGACGACGCATCTGCGTCGTGCTCTTCACCGCGATGATCTTTTTTCGTCATCCGTCCCGTGTCCGTTGCCGTCCGCCGCGGCGGCTTCATCCACAATTTCCTACAGCATGTGACGCGCCGTATCCATGGTCTCGTCGAATCCCTGCCTCGACGTCGCGGATCGGCCTCTCCGTCGCCGGTTGCGACTGAGCCCGATTGATCAGTCAGCTTTGACGGACGCTCTCGCGCGAACGGAACGATCGGCGTCACGGTCCGTTGGTCGCCATGACGTTGTTCAAATTCGCCCCGTTCGGCTCCCTGTCCGCCGGGGCGTGCATCCTGTCTTCGCTGACGCTCGGACTACCGGTGTGTTCCTCGGCGCGCGCCGCGGAGATCGACGCCGGCATCGCCTCGATCTACAGCGATGAGACGACCGCCAACGGCGAATATGCCTTTTCCGATGCGTTCACCGCGGCGCATCGCACGCTGCCTTTCGGCACCCTGGTGGAAGTTACCAACACCCGGACCGGCCTCTCGGTGATCGTCCGCATCAACGATCGCGGCCCCTTCGTTCGGGGCCGTATCATCGACCTGACGCCGGCGGGCGCGCTCGCAATCGGCGATGACGGGCTGGCGCAGGTCACGCTGAACGTGCTGCCGGTGGAAACCGGCCGCGGTTTCCATTGGGACCGCTCCATCGATCGCTGAGGCCGACGAGATCGCTCCCTCAGGTCGCGGCCTTCTGCCACTGTTCGTATGACAGCCGCGGCAGTTCGAAGCGGTCGGTGGTGCGGCAGTAGGTCGATGACGCTCCGGGAGTCACAAGCCGGGGGACGACGACGGAATGGTGGTTGCCGCATCCGAAAAATCACTGGATGCATAAATAAATATTTGCTATCTCTGCGATACTCAATGCTTCCGCTGCCATTCGGGGTTGAGCGGGGAGCCCCGGCCACCAAGGCAATCGCCCGTCAAGCAATCACCCGTCAAGGAGGAGTTCGGCCATGCGCACCATACTGATCGCGACCCT
>JBKQQE010000310.1:0-9720 GCA_052326245.1 Xanthobacteraceae bacterium
CTGGCGCTGCCGCTGCGGCTCGCGGCGGCCACCGTGTTCTGGAATTCGGCAATGGCGAAGCTCGACAACTGGGACACCACGCTGGCGCTGTTTGCCGACGAGTACCGGCTGCCGTTGCTTGCCCCCGGGATCGCCGCCTCCCTGGCGACCGCAATCGAGCTGACGTCGCCGGTTCTGCTCGCGATCGGGCTTCTGACCCGGCCCGCGGCCGCGGTGCTGCTCGCGATGACCACGGTGATCGAGATCTTCGTCTATCCGCAGGCGTGGCCGACCCACATTCAATGGGCCGCGATACTGCTTGTGCTGCTGTGCCGCGGCGCCGGATCGCTGTCGCTCGATCGCCTGCTGTGGGGCTGGCTGGCGCGTCCCGCCCCGGATGTTCGCTGAACGGTACGGCCCGCTGGCGCGGACTAGGTTCCGAACCACCGCAGCGGGCAACGCCGGCCGGTTCACTCGTCCATGTGCTTGCGGCGGATGCGATGGATGGTCCACCAGATCGCCAGCGCCGCCCCCGGCACGAACAGCGCCGTCGGGATCACGGGATCGATGGCGATCTGCCCGCTCTCGTGGGCGGCCTTGGCGAGATAGCCGAACAGGCTCACCACGTAATAGGTGATCGCCGCCACCGACAGGCCTTCGACCGTGCTCTGCAGCCGCACCTGCAGGCGGGTGCGGGCGTTCATGGACTTGAGCAGTTCCTGGTTCTGCTGCTCGATCTCGACGTCGACCCTGGCGCGCAGCAGGTTGGCGGCGCGCGCCAGCTTCTCCGACAGGTTGACCTGGCGCACCTCGATGGTGGCGCAGGTCCGCAGCGCCGGCTTCATGCGCCGCGCCAGGAACGACGACCAGGTCGGCAGTCCGCCGACCTTGCGCTCGCCGAGCGTCTGCAGCCGCTGCGCGACGATCTCCTCATAGGCGCGGGTGGCGCCGAAGCGGAACCCGCTGGCCGCGGCGCCGGCCTCGACGTCGGCGGCGAGCGCGCTCAGCTCCTGCAGCAGCCGCTGGTTGGCGGCGAGCTCGCCCTGCCGGCGCATTTCCTCGGTGACCTCGGCGAGCCGCCTCTCGCTGGCGCCGATCGAGGGCGCCAGCCGATGGGCTTCCGGCAGCCCCAGCAGCGCCAGCGTCCGATAGGTCTCGAGCTCGAGCACGCGCTGCACCAGCGCGCCGGCGCGATCCGCCGACATGCCGCGATCGGCGACCAGGACGTGCACGAAGCCGGCCGGGTCGGCCTGGAAATCGGTGGCATAGAGCGCCACGGCGTCGGAATTCTCGGCAACCGCGAGGCTGGAGCGATCGAACAGCCGCTCCGGCGCGGTGCGCGCCGGATCCTCGCCGAGCAGATGCAAGTCGATGGCAACCAGCAGCGGGCCCGGCTGCGGCACCAGCCGCATCGCGCCCGACAGCGACGACGCCGCGGGATGAAACGGAATCGCGGCCGGCTCCGACGGCATCTCCCAGGTGTAGGTGGTGAATTCGGAATGCTGCTCCCAGCGCAGCGCCGTGGCCCCGAACAGCACGCGGTGATGCTTGTCGTCCGGCGCCGGACCGGCCAGGCCGCGCGTCTGGCAGAGCCGGACCAGGTTCGCCCGGTCGGCCTGCGCCAGCGCGCCCGCCGTCTCGAACGCGAAATGCAGCACGCGCGAGGGCACCGCGAGCGGCGTGAACGGCCGCGCATGAACCTCGCCGAGCACCGCGGCGCGCAGCGCATGCGGCACCAGCCGGCCCGACTCCTCGCCGCCGATGATGACCTCGGTGCCTATGGCCCGCCTCCCCTCGCATGACGCCGTGATGCGCGAACGCTACACGACGGCGGGGCGAATGGCGAATGGCGGCATAGCATGATCCGGACCGGAACGGGCGCGTTGGCGCAAAGCCGGTACCGGTTTTCCGATCAGATCATGCTCAATCAAAAAGCCGCCCGATCAGGCCGCGCGCAGCGAGGCCAGGAAGCTGTCCAGGTCGTGCTTGAGCTGCCTGGACTGCTCCGTCAGGCCATTGGACGCGGTGAGCAGGCTGGCCGCCAGCGTGCCGCTTTCGCGCGAGGCTTCCGTCAGCGTCACGACGCTCTGGTGGACGTCGCCGGTGGACGACGCCGCCTGCTGCACGTTGCCGGCGATCTCGCGGGTGGCGGCGCCCTGCTGGTCGACCGCCTGCGAGATCGCGCCGGAGATGTCGTTGATCGCGCTGATGGTGCCGACGATCTCCTGGATCGCGGCCACGGCCTCGCCGGTGGCGACCTGGATGCCCTGGACCTGGGTCGAGATGTCTTCGGTGGCCCGCGCGGTCTGGTTGGCGAGCGCCTTCACCTCGCTGGCCACCACCGCGAAGCCCTTGCCCTGCTCGCCGGCGCGGGCGGCCTCGATGGTGGCGTTCAGCGCCAGCAGATTGGTCTGGCTGGCGATGTTCTGGATCAGCGTGACCACCTCGCCGATCTTCTGGGTGCCGGAGGCGAGGCTTTCGATCACGCCGTTGGTGCGGCGCGCCTCGTTCATCGCCTTGCTGGCGATCTCGGTGGAGCGCGACACCTGCTGGCCGATTTCGGCGATCGAGGCGGTGAGTTCTTCGGCGGCGGAGGCCACCGTCTGGACGCTCGACGCCGCCTGGTGGGACGCCGACGTCGCGGTGTCCGACTGCCGCGCGGCCGCATCGCCGCTGGCGCTCATGGCCGAGGAGATGCCCTGCACTTCCGCCGCGGCCGCGCCGACGGCGGCGACGAAGCGGGCGACCATGCTCTCGAAGTCGGCGGCGAGACCGCGACGCGCGGCGTCGCGCTCCTGCTTGGCGCGCTTCTCGGTGGCGATCTGCTCGGCGCTGGCGCTGGCTTCGGCGGCGCGGGCGACCTCGGCTTCCGCGATCTTCTGCGCCGAGGTCTGGAACAGCTCCGCGATCTTGAAGGTGAGCGCGATCAGCACGCCGGCCTCCATCAGCAGGATGACCGCATGCAGCACCACGCGGCCGAAATCCGCGCCGCCGGGATAGATCGCCGCCGGCAGAATGAAGTTGAGGGCGAGATGATGCAGCGCGACCGCGACCGTGCCGGCCAGGATCGGGCGGAAGTCGCAATAGGCGACCAGGCACGCCAGCGTGGCGAAGAAATACATGTGCATGTCGGTCTGCCAGGGATGCCCGTTGAGCTGCGCGGTGAAGACGGCGACGTCTCCCATCAGCGCGACCGCGACGATCAGGCGGGTCGACACGCCGGAGCCCGAGAGCCGCCACGACGCCGTCGCCGCCGCGGCCATCACCGCGACCACCGCCGCCGGGGCGAGAAAGGCCTCGCCGCGCAACAACCCGATCGCCACCGCGATCGGAAGGTGCAGCCAGGCCAGCGTCACCAGCACCCTGCTGGTGGTCTCGCGCAGCGCGTTGAGATCCCTGCTTTCGATCGTCATCCTCAATCCCCTCGTCGCCCGATGTTCAAACACGCGCCGACCGCCTGCGGATCGATCGCGAACCATCCGCCCGCCTCACGCAGCCGCGCCAGTCCGTCGCCGCCATGCGGCCGCACCACCATGATGGAAGACAGCGCCGTGGTCCGGACGATCGCGGCGCCGGCCGCGGCCACCGCCGACATCGCCTCCCGCGACGTCCACCACGGCGGAAACATGACGGCCACAATTTCACTGTCGGGGCGGGCCTGAAGCGACAGCGCCGCAATGGCGAAAAAGCTCGCGACCAGAAGCGCCGCGGCGTTCAGCCAGGAAGGCCATCGCACAGTCATCGAGCCTCGATCTCCGACACAGTCTGATAAAATTAGACCGGAGCCCTAAAGGAGCCGTAAACAATGGAACCCGCGCGATATCCGCAGCGGCACAACCATGTGGTGCCCCGCCATGGCGAGGCAACCGCCGGCTGCCCGTCGCGAGCAGCGGCTGCAGTGCAGCACCGTCTCGGTGTGGCATGACGATCGTCATGACTGATCGCGTGGAATTCCCGACGGGCTTGAGCCGGGCGAACGCGGGCGTCGGACACGGCCGCGCGGGCGACGTTCAGCCGGCGGCTTTGCGCGCGGCGGCCGGCGCAGGCATCGGCATGATGGTCGCGAGGATCCCGGCGCCTTCCGGATTGGGCCGGATCGACACCACCCTGCCGGATACGCTGGTGCCCTGGTGCGGCAGCGCAACATCGCGACCGAAGTACAGCGCGCGCTTGCAGCGCCTGATTTCGATCGCGTCGATGATTTCAACAACCTGCATCTTGGGTCGGCCGGATTCGTTGCGAGGCGACGGTCATCGTCGTCCCGCTTTGTAAGCGGTGATGCTTAATGATGTGCTTGCCCAGATACTGCCAACCTCGCTCAGTTTGAGCCCCGAGATGCGAGCGGTTCGCGAATTTCGTGCTCAACCTCGCGGTGAAACGCAGCACGGGCACACGACAGCGTGCAATCGCTGTCATGCGAGCAGGCTTGCGACAGCCGGCCACGCGGCGCGGCGAAGGCGCGCCTCGATTATTGCGGCAATACCTGCGCCGGCTTGCCCGGCTCGTCCGGCGCCACCGGCAGCACCACCACCGGCGGCTGCGCCGAGGCCTGGGCGATTTCCGGCGTCCAGCCGCCGCCGAGCGCCTGGAACAGGCTGACCGCCGCCTGCAGCTTCGACAGCCGCACCAGCACCAGCGTATTCTGCGCGGTGAACAGTGTCTGCTGGGCCTGCAGCACGGTGATGAGGTTGACGGTGCCGCCGCGCAGCTGCGTCTCGGCGACATCGAAGGCGCGCTGCGAGGCGGTGACGACGTCGGTCTGCAGCTTCTCCTGCAACCTGTACTGCTGCAGCGCCACCAGCGCCTTCTCGACATCGGAGAACGCCGACAGCACCGCCTTGCGATAGGCCTGCAGGTATTGCAGCTGCTGGCCCTTGGCGAGCTTGAGCTGGCTCTCCAGCAGGAAGCCGTCGAAGATCGGCTGCGTCAGCCCGGCGGCCAACGTGTAGTACCAGGCGCCGGGTCCGAACAGGGCGGCGAGCGCCGCGCTCTGCACGCCGGTGGTGCCGGTGAGCTGGATCTGCGGGAAGAACGCCGCGCGCGCGGATTCGACGCTGAAATTGCTGGCGGCGAGCTGCGCCTCGGCCTGGCGCACGTCGGGGCGCTGGTACAACAGCTCCGACGGCAGGCCAGGCGTCACCCGCGGCACCGCGATCTGCGTGGTCGACCCGCCGGCCACCTGCAGGTTCACCGGCGCCTTGCCCACCAGCAGCGCCAGCGCCGCGACGTTCTGGTGCAGCGTCACCTGCAGCGGCGGGATCGAGGCGCGCTGCGTCGCCACCAGCGCCTCCTGCTGCGAGACGTCGAGCTGCGAGGCGGTGCCGCCGTTGAACTGGTCCTTGATCAGCTTGAGAATGCGCTCGGCGGCGGCGAGATCGCCGCGCGCCACCTTGATCTCGTCCTGCGCCGCCAGGATCGTGAAGTAGGTGTTGGCCACCGACACAATCGTGGTGAGTTTGACCACTTCGCGGTTGTAGCGCTGCATCGTGGCGGATTCCTCCGCCGCAAGCAGCGTCGCGCGGTTCTTGCCCCAGACATCGAGCATGTAGCTCGCGGTGAGGCCCGAGCTGTATTGAGTGGAATTCAGACCGGCGCCCCCGCCGCTGGCAAGGCCGGAGACGGCGGCCGACTTCCCTTGGTGCGATTGCTCGACATTCGCGGTGCCGCTCACGGAGGGCAGCAGCGGCGCGCCCGAAACCCCGACCTGGGCATCGGCCTGGATGATCTGGGCCACCGCGACCGCGATGTCGAGGTTGTAGGATTGCGCGTCCTCGATGAAACCGATCAGCTCTCTGGAGCGAAAGCCGCGCCACCAGTCGAGCGCCGGGACGGCGCGGTCGGACGGATGGCGGTCCTCGCGGTAGCTGGTGGGTATCTCGAGATCGAGCGCGGGATGTTCGGAGCCGAGGATACAGCCCGACAGGCCGAGGCTGAGCGTCGCCACGGACAGCGCCGCGATGTTGCGGCACAGGCGAACGGAACGTGACGCCACCACGGTCAGCACAAGACTACGCATTGGATCCCCAAAACATTCCAAACCACGCCACCCGAACCACCACCCACAACGCACGGAATCAGCCGATGCCGAGATCCCTGTACACGGCCCGCAGGCTGCCGCGCGCGATGAGTCTGGATCAAAATTCCGTCATCGCCCCCCTGAGGCGACGCGAGCCAGACCCACCTGCCTATTCCCCCGGCAGCAGCGCCGATCCGCTCCCGGCCCCCGCCATGTTGCCCCGTCTCATCCGCTGAGACCAGAGCCGGAACCGGTCCAGATAGAGATAAATCACCGGCGTTGTATAGAGCGTCAGGATCTGGCTCAGGATCAGTCCACCCAGGATCGCGATACCAAGCGGCCGGCGCAGCTCGCTGCCCTCGCCGAACCCGATCGTCAGCGGCACCGCGCCGAGCAGCGCCGCCATGGTGGTCATCATGATCGGGCGGAACCGGAGCAGGCAGGCCTCGTAGATGGCGTCGAACGACGACAGCCCGCGCGTGCGCTCGGCATCCAGCGCGAAGTCGATCATCATGATGGCGTTCTTCTTGACGATGCCGATCAGCAGAATCACCCCGATCAGCGCCATGATGCTGAACTCGGTGTTGAACGCCATCAGCGCCAGCAGCGCGCCGACGCCCGCGGACGGCAGCGTCGACAGGATCGTGAACGGATGCACGAAGCTCTCGTACAACACGCCGAGCACGATGTAGATCGCCACCAGCGCCGCCAGGATCAGGAACGGCTGGTTCTTCAGCGAATCCTGGAACACCTTGGCGGTGCCCTGGAACGAGCCATGGATCGTCGCCGGCACGCCGATCCGGTCCATGGTCGCCTCGATCGCTTCGACCGCGGTCGACAGCGAAACCCCCGGCGGCAGGTTGAACGAGATGGTATTGGCGACCAGCAGGCCCTGGTGGTTGACGGCGAGCGGCGTCGATCCCCGCTGGAAGTTCGCGACCATCGACAGCGGCACCATGGTCTCCTGGCTGGTGGCGACCGCAGAGCCGGTCGACGACGAGCCGTGGCCGGTGGCGCCGATCGAGTTGGTGGCGAGATTGCGCGCCGCGTCGGCGGCGACCGTCGAGATCGAATTGGCCTTGCCGAGCCCGACGAAAGTTCCGGCGACCGCATTGGTCGCCTGCGAGCCCCCGACCGTGCCGCCGGCGGTGGAGATGAAGATATCCTTCAGCGTCTCGGCGTTCTGCCAGAACCGGGGCGCCACCTCCATGATCACGTGATACTGGTTGCGCGCGACATAGATGGTCGAGACCTGGCGCTGGCCGAACGCGTCGTACAGCGTGTTGTCGATCTGGCTGACCGTGATGCCGAGCCGCGCCGCGGTGTCGCGGTTGATGACCAGGTCGGATTCCAGCCCCTTGTTCTGCTGGTCGCTGTTGACGTCGGCGAGAATGGGAAGCGTCTGCAACGCGGCGGCGATCTTGGGCGACCATTCGTTGAGCTCTTCGAAGGTCGGGCCCTGCAGCGTGAACTGGTACTGCGCGTTGCTGGCGCGGCCGCCGGCGCGGATATCCTGCACCGCCTGCAGGAACAGCGTCGCGCCCGGCACCACCGCGAGCTTCTTCCGCAGCCGGCCGATCACCTCGTCGACCGAGGCCTTGCGCTCGTTGAGCGGCAGCAGCGACACGAACATGAAGCCGGAATTGGTCTGGCCGCCGCCGGTGAAGCCGACCGCGGTGTCGACCGCGGGATCCTGCTTGATGATGGTGACGAACTGGGTGAGCTTCTGCTGCATCAGTTGGAACGAGATGCTCTGGTCGGCCTGGATCGAGCCGATCATGCGCCCGGTGTCCTGCTGCGGAAAGAAACCCTTCGGCACGATGCCGTAGAGGTAGAAGTTCAACACCAGCACCGAAACCAGCACGCCCATCACCGAGAGCGGGTGGCGCAGCGCCACCGCCAGCGTGCGCCGGTAGCCGGCGAGCAGGCCTTCGAAGACGGCCTCGCTCCAGCGGTAGAGCCGACCGCGCGGCCGGTCGTGGTCGGACCGCAGCAGGATCGCGCACATCATCGGCGTGGTCGACAGCGACACCACCAGCGAGATCAGGATCGCGATCGAAATCACCACCGCGAATTCGCGGAACAGGCGGCCGATGATCCCGCCCATCAGCAGGATCGGGATGAACACGGCGATCAGCGACACGCTCATCGACAGCACCGTGAAGCCGACCTCCCTGGCGCCGAGCAGCGCGGCCTCCATCCGCGACATGCCGGCCTCGAGATGGCGGGTGATGTTCTCCAGCACCACGATGGCGTCGTCGACCACGAAGCCGGTCGCCACCGTCAGCGCCATCAGCGACAGGTTGTCGAGGCTGTAGCCGATCAGATACATCGCGGCGAAGGTCGTCACCAGCGACACCGACACCGCGACCACGGGGATGAGGGTGGCCCGGCCGTTGCGGAGAAAGGCGAACACCACCAGGATCACCAGGAAGATGGCGATGATCAGCGTCACCTCGACGTCGTGCAGCGAGGTGCGGATGGTGGTGGAGCGGTCGACGCCAACCGCGAGGTCGATCGCCGGCGACACCGACGCCCGCAGCACCGGCGTCAGCGCCTTCACCCGGTCGACGATGTCGATAATGTTGCCGCCGGGCTGCCGGTAGAGAACGATGAGGATCGCCGGCTTGCCGTTGGCAAGGCCCGCATTGCGCAGGTTCTCGACCGAATCGACCACCTCGCCGACGTCGGTGAGGCGCACCGGCGCGCCGTTGCGGTAGGCGATGATCAGCGACTTGTAGTCGGCCGCCTTGATGCCCTGGTCGTTGGCATAGATCTGGAAGCGCTGGCCGCCGACGTCGATGCCGCCCTTCGGGCTGTGGGCGTTGGCGCTGGCGAGCGCGGCCCGCACGTCCTCCAGGCCGATGCCGTATTTGAACAGCGCCTGCGGGATCAGCTCGACCCGCACCGCCGGCAGCGAGCCGCCGACGACCGAAACCTGGCCGATGCCCTCGACCTGCGACAGCTTCTGCGCCAGCACGGTGGAGGCGGCGTCGTACAGCACGTCGCGGGTCAGCGTGTCCGAGGTCAGCGTCAGCACCAGGATCGGCGCGTCGGCGGGATTGACCTTCTTGTAGGTCGGGTTGGTGCGCAGGCTGGCCGGCAGGTCGGCGCGCGCCGCGTTGATCGCGGCCTGGACGTCGCGCGCCGCGCCGTCGATGTTGCGGGAGAGGCCGAATTGCAGCGTGATGCGGGTGTTGCCGACCGAACTCGACGACGTCATCTCGGTGACGTCGGCGATCTGGCCGAGGTGGCGCTCCAGCGGGCTCGCCACCGTGGTGGCGACATCCTGCGGGCTGCCGCCGGGCAGCGTCGCTTGCACCGAGATGGTCGGAAAATCCACTTCCGGCAGCGGCGACACCGGCAGCCTGAAAAACGCGATGGCGCCGGCCGCCGCGAGCCCGAAGGTCAGGAGCGTGGTGGCGACCGGACGCCGGATGAAGGGCGTGGACAGGCTCATGGCAGACCGCGCGGAACGTGCGTTACCGAAGGAGACCGCTCGGAGATTTGGTTGATCCCGGCCTCTCTCATCGTCATGGCCGGGCTTGTCCTGGCCATCCACGTCTTTCTTCTGGCGAGGCAGTGAAGACGTGGATGCCCGGCAGACCTTAGTCCTAGCGATCCGTCGAAGACGGATCGCGCTGGCCGGGCATGACGCCTCAATTCGTATCAACGTGAGGGATTCCAGATCACCCCTCGAGCGGGCGGTCACCGCGGTCTAGAGC
>JBKQQE010000311.1:0-3560 GCA_052326245.1 Xanthobacteraceae bacterium
CGAGCGCCTGACAGTGCGGCGGGACGGCGTCGTCACCGGCGCGGCGACCGCCATCCACAGCCGGCACTGGCCCGAGCGCGAGCCGTGCGTCGTCGCCGTCAGCCGCTCCCATGGTGATCCCGCCACCGCCGCATTCGTCGACCGCCACCCGGGCGCGGTGCGCCAGAAAATCGGCTCCTCGGTCAAGTTCTGCAGGGTGGCGGAGGGCTCCGCCGATATCTACCCGCGCCTGGCCCCGACCCATGTCTGGGACGTCGCCGCCGGGCACGCGGTCGTGGTCGCGGCCGGTGGCCGGGTGACCGACCGCCACGGCCACCCCCTGACCTTCGGCGGGACCAGGGGTGACCTTATCATCCCCGAATTCATCGCCTGGGGCGATCCGGCGGCGGCCCCTCGCCCGGTTCCGGCTTGACCGCCGCTATTCCGCCAGCGTGTCCCGCAGCGCCGGCCAGGCTCCGAGCGCGCTATGCAGGACCTGACCGGGGGCGGCGGTGAAGGCGTCCCGGGAGTCCTCGCGAGAGAACAAATAGAGGCGCTTGTCGTAGATCAGCCACAGCCGGGGGGTCCCGGGGACGGCCACGCCGCGCGCCACGTCGACCGGATCGTAGCCGCCGAACTGGGGCGCGTAGACGTCCGGGGCGGCGACAAAAAAGGCGCGGTTGTCGGCGTTGCGGAAACGCCAGATCGCACCGAGCGCCGCCGCCTCGAAATCGGGCGACCCGGCTTCCATTCCGCCATCGGTGAAATAGGCCACCGGATCGACGCCGCCGATCGCGAGCCCGGTCACGTGGTCGACCACCAGCCGTTCGGTGGTTGCCGCCAGGGCGCCTCCCGCCGGGGTCAAAGCCAGTGCCGAAGCAAGCGCCACAATCCGGACGATTTCAGGCCACCGCTCGTTTATTTCCTGCCGTCGTCGCGTCATAGTTGATGCCGATAAGAAAATGAGTCGGAACTTGGCCGGATCTTACAATGATCTGTTCTTCGTCCGGTTAAACTCGAATTCTGGCGCTTTTTCACGGCACTTGCTCGGTTGAAACGTCCAGCGCTTGATGACCAAGGGGCCATTTATGACTGTTTCCCGCCTTGCCGCGGTGGTGATGACCGCGATCTTCTGCTGGGCCGCGCCGGCGGCCGCCGATCCGCGCGCCAACACCTATGGCCCCGACGAATTGACCAGCGCAGGCCACCGTTTCTTCGGCAATGTCTCGCGCGGGCTGGCCTCGGTGATCGAGAAAGCCGTCAGCCAATGGGGGCTGCCCAACGGCTACGTGCTCGGAGAAGAAGGCAGCGGCGCCTTTGTCGCCGGCCTGCGCTATGGCGAGGGCACGCTTTACACCAAAAACGCGGGCGACCTGCGGGTTTACTGGCAGGGCCCGTCGGTCGGCTTCGACTGGGGCGGCGACGGCGCCCGTACCATGATGCTGGTTTACAATCTGCCGGCCACCCAGGCGATCTACCAGCGCTTCGCCGGGATCAACGGGTCGGCCTACCTGGTCGGCGGCTTCGGCATGACGGCGCTGACCGCCAACAACATCGTCGTCGTGCCGATCCGCTCCGGCCTGGGGCTGCGGCTCGGCGCCAATGTCGGCTACCTGAAATTTACCCCGCAGGCGACCTGGAATCCGTTCTGATCGCGGACCGTCCCGCCCGACATCGCCAGCCGCCGCGCGGTTTACGTTAACGCGCCGCGACGCCGACCCGCGGTAACTCTAAAGCGAATGTCAAATCCACCGCACTGGATTTGTGCCTGACCTCCGTGGCATGGTGAATAAAGGGTTGCGGGCGCCGTCGGCGAGCGCGGTCGCGTCGCGTACCGATCGAGGAGTTGGCCAATGGTCGAGCCGATCATGTATCTGGGGATCGGTTTTCTGGTTGCGTTGCTGCTGAGCCTGATGGTCGCCCCGGCCATTCATGCCCGGGCGGTGCGGCTGACCACCCGGCGGCTGGAAGCGGCGACCCCGCTGTCGATGGCCGAAATCCAGGCCGACAAGGACCAGCTGCGCGCCGAATTCGCGATGTCGGCGCGGCGCCTGGAAATGAGCGTCGACCAGCTCAAGAACAAGACCACCAACCAGCTCGCCGAACTCGGCAAGAAATCCGACGCCATCAACCGCCTCAAGATCGAACTCGGCGAGAAGAATGCCGCGATCTTCGCGCTCGAGGCGCGCGAGAAGGCGATGAAGGATCAGCTGCGCGCCACCGAAGAGGAGTTCGGCGCCAAGACGCTGGCGCTGCAGTCGGCCGAGCAGGCCCTGCTCGACAAGCAGCACGAACTGGAAAAGCTCACCCGCGCGCTGTCGGACACCACGGCGGCCGCGGAAAGCCGGCAGGCCGAACTGACGGCGACCGCGGAGAGCCGGCAGGCCGAATTGCTGATGACCGCCGAGACCCGCCGGGCCGAACTCGCGGCCGTCGGTGCCCAGGTCGAGATTCTCAAGCAGCAGGTCGGCGAGGCGGAACGCGAATACGGCGTGGCCGAGCAGAGACTGGCGGAGCAGCGCGTCAGTTCGGAAACCGCGATCCGTGAACTCGGCGAGGCGCGCAAGCTCGGCGAAGCCATCAGCAAGCGCGCCGCCGAACTCGAACTTCAGCTGCTGGTTCAGGCCAAGGAAGCCGAGCTGCTCGGCAGCCGCATCGGCGACCTGGAAACCCGGCTGACGACCCAGGGCAAGCTGTTGGCAGAACGCGAATACGAGAATGGCCAGCTGCGCCAGCAGGTCGACGCCGCCCGCGAAACCGAAGCGAACCTGCGCCAAAGCCTCGCCACCGGCGGCGCCGCCGGCGCGCCGCTGTTGGAAAAGCTGCGTGGCGAGAAGGCCGCGGCCGAGGAGCAGCTGCGCGTCGCCCGCGACGACCGCGCCCGGCTGCAGCGCGAGCTCAGCGCCATCCAGCAGCAGGCCGAAAATTCCTGGGCGACGGAGCGGATGGAGAACGCGCTGCTGCGCGAGCGCATCAACGACATCGCCGCGGAAGTCGCCAAGCTCGCCTCCTCGATCGAAGGCCCCAATTCGCCGATCGAGACGATCCTGGCGGAGGCCCCCGCCAGGGAGGCCAGTAACGGCGCGGCCACCAATGGCATCGCCGTCAATGCCGGCGGCACGCTCGCCGACCGGATCCGGGCGCTGCAATCCCACGCCTCGCGCGCGCGCCAGGCGGTCTGACCGCGCCGATCCGCCTGCCCGCCGGGCCTTTTTGCGGCCGAAACCGCCCGCCCGGCGGCACCGCGCTTGACACCCCCGCCCACCGTTCCGTAAATCGCGCCCACGGACGGTTTGGTCCTGCCGCGGAAGATCATGTCTTCCGGCCGGTTCCGGGCGCATAGCTCAGCGGGAGAGCGTTCCCTTCACACGGGAGAGGTCCAAGGTTCGATCCCTTGTGCGCCCACCAGTGAAATCAAAGACTTAGATGGCGTGCAGTTACCTCGATGTTTTTCGGGGTAACTCTGTGGTAACTTTTCCTCTGGATTTACTCTCCCGGAGGACGGTCCCTGTGCCCCACATCAAGCAGATGACTGACAAGCCGAGGTCTCTACCTTGGCGCGCACACATCAACCGCAAGGG
>JBKQQE010000312.1:0-2891 GCA_052326245.1 Xanthobacteraceae bacterium
CTTGCGTCTGCTTTTGAAGGGCTTGAGCTGAACTCACTTCGGGATGCCCGGTCGCTTTGAGCACGGCCGCCAAGTCTTCGATGTAACCGGTCTCCTGCTTCGCGAGAGCGAACGCCACGGCCTGAGCCAAGCCGCATGTGTGGATCAAAGCCGGGAACTTCTTGGCGAAAGTTGTGTACTCTCTGAGCTTCTTCTCTTGCAGGTTTTTCTGCCGATCCTGAATGGCAGGAAATGCCGCCTGGGCCAGCTTTTGACTCCGGGTGTGAACGCTCATTGGCCACCCCCGTTTACCGGTGTGAACACGCAGCGCATTTGCCCCCGGCCGATGGTTGCCTTGCCGCCGATCTGTAGGGTGAGCGGGCCTTTTGCGAACCGGTCGAGCAACCCAGCCGGCGTGATGTCCTCACCGTTGCGGCCGAACACGCGATCGCACTGCACGATGCCAGCCAAGATCGTCTCGGCAGGCAGCGATTCCTCCGTCCAAAGAGCGCCGATCGCGACCGTTTTGGTGTCGTCGTCGATGCGTACGCGGGTGTGGATTTCGGTGCCTGTCTCACAAAGGAAGTCGAAAGCAGTGTCTGGAAGAACGACGAACCGCCTTTTGAATTGCTCCTGCCAAGCGGCATCGTCGGCGAAAACCCACGCGGCGATCCTCTCGCCCCAAGCCGTGGCTTGATCGTTCGCCGATGCCGTGAACTCTAATTCTTCCAGATACACCGCGCCCTGTTCGACCAAGGTCTGCCCCACGCAGTACACTTCGCCTCTCTTGTTGTTCTGATCGTCGGATTCCACCGGTGACGGAGGCACTTCCGGCGGCTTCAATCCTGCAAGAGAAAGAGCGCGATGCAACATCCTCAGGCATAAGGCGGAGGTACACCAGGCGAACGTCCCGCGGAAACTGCGCACCGGCAAGCAGACGAGCTTGGCATCGGTCGGGATCAGCGCCCCGGCGTTCGAGTTATTGTCATCGCCGGCGATGCCGAACGCTGCGCGGAGAAGGTCATTCTTCTTGCGATCTTTCTCGGTTTCTCGCTGCGTGTAGTAATCCGCCCAGACGCCCTTGAACCCGGAGCCGCGGATGATCGGCCAACCCGTGACGCCATCGCGGTCGATTGGTAGATCGATGTAGTCGACGCCCTGGCCGATCCCGGCATGCGTGGGGCTGAGGGCATGAAGCCAGTAGATTCGTGTATTGGGCATGATGCCGTTCCTCGATGTCTTGTTCGTTTACCAGGCGCCCCAGATAGCCAGTCCGAAGCCGTCGTTGCGATCTTGCGGTGAATCACTGACCGGCCTGAGCCAACCGTGGGTGGCCAGAATGTTGCTATCTCCCTCGACCTTCTCGAAGAAGTAGACGCTGCCGGCGGGGACCATGCGGCGAATCGGCTTCGGCCCTCGTGGTGGGGCGAGCGACCAGCCGGAAACGGCTTTCCACCGCGCGTTGCTGACGCCGACGAGCTTCAAACTTGGCCCGTCGCCGATCGGCTTGCCGGTGAGCGAGTTCACGTCGAGCCAGCCTGGTTGCCAGCCGTGGTCGAAGATCGCCGGCGTGGCCAACACCATCCGAATCCGCGTTGCGTTTCCCAGTGCCGACCGAACGGCGTCCGGGCACGTCCACAAGTCTGCGGCATCGCTGCGCTGCCAGTGGACGAGTCGCCGTTCGCCGCCGAGTGGGTGCCAGGTATTGAACTCCTCCATGTGGCCGAATTGCGCGTCGTTGATCGTCACCCGAGCGGAAAGGGTGATGTCGGCGAGACGCTCCGCAAAGGTTTTCGGCTCTTGGTCGCGCGGTATATTCTTGGGGTAGAAACGCGGCAGGTGCGTCACGATTATTCCCGCCGTCGCGAAGAGTTGTCCTTCGGCGGCCGCGCCACGGTCCGCGTCGAGACTCACGTGATCGCGGGTTTCCTGAGCCGGGCTGTTCAGGAATGCCTTGTCGAACGTAACGGATTCACCTTCACCCACGAGCCACTTCACAAACCGGCCCATGGGCCACCAAGTCGGCACGTCAGCCGGTTTGAAATCGGTCTTGGCCTGCTCCTGGGAGAGCATGACCGGCCGCAACGGCAGATCATCCGGAAAATCACATCCGCCGTCGTTTGGCTGCGGCGTGACCCGATACACGGTTTTGATGCCCTTGCCATCCTCGTCCGGCTCAGCTACTGCGTCGTTCGGCGCGGGCAGATACAACTCACTTCCAACGGTGGGAAACACGCCGGCCACTTCGATGGCCATTAGTCGCTGCGGCATGTCGCCCGAGAAGTCGAGGCCCGAGCCCGCCTTCACCAGTGCGGTCCGGAACGACCCGGCGACAACCGACGGCAGCGGCCAGCTCAGACCGCGCATCCGGTTGCCTTGACCGGCCCCGAACGGCCGGCCGTCGCGGGCGATGATCGGATCGCGGGCGGTCAGTTGCAGTGACGTGATGCTCACGATGCGACCTCCGTGGTCTGGGCGGGGCGTTCTCCTGCTTGGCGCAGAGCCGTGGCGATTTGTCGGGCGACGAGCAGTTCATGGGCGAACCGATGGAGGCTCGCGGCGTCCTTTATTCGTTCCCTTAACGCCTTTTCGATCTCGGGCATGTACCGTCGGCCGGAGCGAGGTTGCTTATCCCGGATAACCCGTATGACATCCTGCCGAATGGCGTTGGCCACTGTGTCGGCCGGCCAGTCCTCGTAAAGCTTGGCCAGGTTTCGCAGGTCGTACGGCAGTTTGCCGGGGATCGCCTCGGCAAGAATGAGATCGGCATAGCCGGTGATCCGTTCGTCAGGGTTTTCCGTCCACCTCGCCCGCACCTTGATCGGAGCGCCGCCCCGCTTGTGGAGGTGAACCGCCAATCCATCGCGATCGGGCTGCTTGGCGTGCTTCTCGGCGGCCCGGCCATATTCGAG
>JBKQQE010000313.1:0-19752 GCA_052326245.1 Xanthobacteraceae bacterium
GCCTCCAATTCGTCCGGCCGCGGACGGCGGCTCCGGGAAGGTCAACTTCGCATTTCATTTCGAAACCTTAATGCCGCGACCAGCGCGTCGTAATGTGCCGGGCCGCATAGAGGGGGTCATGACGGCGGGCGAATCGCGCGCCAAGTCCCTGGAGAAATGTCCCATGACCGACCATCTTTCAGACCCCGGCACTTCGCCATTTCATCGGCTGCTGCGACCGTCATTCTTGTCGGCGCGAAAAATGGCGCTGATGGCGTCCACCGCGATCGTTCTCGGCGCCGCCATCTACGGCTTCAGCCCGTCGCCGGGCAATTTCAATATCGTCGCGAGCGCCGCACACGCCGAGACCGTCAACGGTGCCGCACAACCCGCGGGCTTCGCCGACATCGTCGAGCGGGTGAAACCATCGGTGATCTCGGTGAAGGTCTCGATGAAGCAGAAGGCCGCCGACGTGGCAAACAGGGACGATGACGAGCAGTCCGGCTCGCCGATGGAACACTTCTTTCGCAGATTCGGCGGCCCTGACGGCGTGCCTCAGGGAGGACACGGCCGCGGCGGCGCAATGGTGGGGCAGGGCTCCGGCTTTTTCATCTCGTCCGATGGCTATGCCGTGACCAACAATCACGTTGTCGACGGTGCCGACAAGGTTGAAGTAACGACCGACGCGGGGAAGGTTTACACAGCGAAAGTGATCGGCACCGACCCGCGCACCGACCTTGCTCTGATCAAGGTCGAGGGCGGGTCCGACTTCCCGGCGGCGAAGCTGTCCGCCGGCAAGGCGCGCGTCGGCGATTGGGTGCTCGCAGTAGGCAACCCGTTTGGCCTTGGCGGAACGGTTACCGCGGGCATCGTTTCGGCGAATGGTCGCGACATCGGCAACGGGCCCTATGACGACTTCATCCAGATCGACGCGCCGGTCAACAAGGGCAACTCGGGCGGTCCGACTTTCAACACGCAGGGCGAGGTCGTGGGCTTGAACACGGCCATCTATTCGCCGTCTGGCGGCAGCGTCGGTATCGCGTTCTCGATCCCGGCTCAAACGGTGAAGGAGGTGGTTGCCCAGCTCAAGGACAAGGGGGCCGTCAGCCGGGGCTGGATCGGCGTGCAAATTCAGCCGGTGACCAGGGATATTGCCGACAGCCTCGGTCTGAAGCAGGCAGAAGGCGCTTTGGTATCTGAACCCCAGGGCGATGGGCCGGCCGCAAAGGCCGGCGTCGAATCCGGTGATATCATCACCGCGGTAAATGGCCAGTCGATCAAGGATGCCCGGGAACTCGCCCGCATCGTCGGCGGCATGGCGCCCGGAAGTTCGGTGAAGCTCGACCTGTTGCACAAGGGAAAGGACAAGTCCGTCAGTCTGACGCTTGGTCATCTTCCCGACGCCCAGGAGACGAGAGCCGACGCCGATGTGGATCGCAACGGTTTGAAACACGGTCTGGATGTGCCACGGCTTGGCCTGACGGTGGCGCCGGCAGACAAGGTTGCGGGCGCAGGAGAGAAAGGCGTCGTTGTCACCAACGTCGACCCGAACAGCGCAGCTGCGGAGCGCGGCTTCAAAGAGGGCGACGTGATTTTGGAAGTTGCCGGAAAGACTGTTGCAAATGCTGGTGAAGTTCGCGCGGCCATCGAAACCGCTCGCACCGACAACAAGACCACCGTCTTGATGCGTGTCCGCTCCGGCGACGCGTCTCACTACGTCGCCGTGCCGCTCGCAAACGGCTGATGAAACGCAACGGATCGGCAGCGGTCGTCGTGACCGCTGTCGATCGATTGCGGCGTCTCCTTGACTTTTGGGGCGCGCTACGACAATCCGACCAGGCGGGCGAAGCGATTCCAGGCCGGCTGCTTTTCGACGGCCGTGGGCGCCATGGTGATCAGGATGAAGTGATTGATCAGCTCGATGGTGACGGAGACGCGGCCACCGGCGGCGTCCTGGTACGCGATCATGGTGCCCTGGTCCTGCGGCACCGAACTGGTGGCGTTCCAGCGAAGGTCGGCGGCGATGTAGCGGATCATCTCGCCGACGGTATGAGGTTGTCCCTTGTCTTCGGGAAACTGCAGGATCTCGCGCGCCCGCATGTTCATGGTGAGAATGCGGGCGTCGTCGGTCTTGCTGCGCCCGTCCATGATCGGCACCGCGGCAACAATTCCCACCGGCGAGCGATCGTACAGGATGCGCAGCATGTCCACCTTTTCGTTCAAGGCGTTCATGTAGCACAGCGTATAGGTGGGCGCGCCCGTCCCGTCAGCGGTGAGGGGAAGGATCATCGTCTCCCAATAGGCGTCACGGTTCGACAGCGACGAGATATAACGCGCGTAGATCGGCTGATTCAGCGCGATGCACTCGTCGAAGAGTTCCCTGAGGCTGTTGGCCGTGGCGAACTTGCGCTCGGATGACAGCGATCCGCGCAGATCGTGGCCGAGCTGCGCGATGTGGGCGTCGCTCTGCGCAACCACCAGATAATCGCCGCCCAGTTTCTGGCTGAGAAGCGTCTGATCGAAACTTTGCGGTTCCTGATACATGTCGCGAACGCGCGGGTTTCTGCTGGCCCTGTGGAACAGCCATTGTCGATAGGCGCGGTCGAGCGATTTCGAATGAATGTGTTCCTCGATCGCCTTGCCCTTCCAGGCCTGGATCGCGGCGCGCCGGTCGGCGCCGTTGTCGGCCGATCTCTCCTGGGGCGGCGTAATGACCCTCGGCGCGGGCGCTGCGGCCGCTCCCCGTGTCATCCCGCTCATAACGCCACCCTCCCGTCATGGCGGGTATAACCCTGCCAGCGCACCCCGCATATTGTGCCGTCTGAAGCTTAAGATTGTAATACCGCGCGGCGGGTTCCCCCCCCGGGTGTGGCCGTCCGCAGCATCATGGGGGGCGTCTGGCCAGGAACTGCCTTCCATCAGGCGGTCGAAAGCGGCCGCCTATTCCGTCGGTCGTGTGCGACGCGGCCCGCGTTGCGGCGGCGCGTGCCGGAGCCTTGCATCGAGCAGCCTGAGCGCGAGGTCCGCGATCGACGGCTCGTCGACAGCGGTGAAGTCGTAGAGCGCGGGGTCGAAGTCCTCGTACAGGTATTGATGCCGGTAGATCGGCAATGCGCCACCCGCGATCGTTTCATAGTGTTGCAGCTTGCGCGCCCGTTGCTCCCTGCTGCGGACGATCCAGTCGAAATGATAGATGCAGCAGTCGTCGGGGGCGTGGTGGACGTCGGTGCTCTCGCCGAGGATGCCGGGCGAGTGCAGCAGGGGGTTGAATCTCGCGGTCGCCACGACGAATCCCCGGTACTGGCGGTCTCCCGGATGGAGCTGGGGCATCGTGCCGGCGAACATGGGCGTTCCATCGCGGATCGCGACGGCGCGGCGCGGTACCGCGATCACGGTCCTGGACGTGGTGGCGGCGATCTCGGTCAGCCAGGGGATCAGTCTGGCCGACGGGAATTCGTCGTCGTCCAGCCGGAACAGCCATTTGGTTTCGACCATCCTGGCGATTTCGGGAAGGATGGCCTCGACGAAATCGGGCCTTTTCGCCACTTTCAGAATCGTAGCGGAGTCGATGCTGGCCAGCGCTTCTGTGCGGTATCGGCGCGTCGAGCGGCTGTCGATCAAGTAGAGCGGCCTGAGGCCGCGTTGCCGGTATTCATCGGCCAGGACGAACGCGTAGGGCGCCCCGTCGCGGGACGGCACGACCATTGAAAGCTGCTCAGGCATGCAGGACCGACCTTCACTCCGACGGCTATTCTTGATCGGAGCGACTTGCCGAGGTCAAGCTGCTCGGCGTCGGTGCCGCCGATACGCGAACGGCCGCAACACCGTCGCCACCCGCGGGGGTCACGTCGCCGCCGCTGCCTTCGCGGCACGGCGCCCGCGCCACCGCCAAAAGCCGTAGATGACACCGAAGCCGACGGCGAGGAATGCGGCCAGAGATGAATACCGAAGATAGAATGGCACTCCGACCGAGAACGGAAACCGTCCGACCGCCTGTTGAACGCCGTCGCCGACGGTAATCAGTCCGACGTATCTGCCCGGCTGCTGGAACTGATAGTCGAACGAGAAGGTGCCCTTCGGGTAGATCTTCGGCGGAACTTGATAGACCGTTGCGCTGTCGGGATCGCTCCCGCCGCCATCGTCCAGGACGATCCTGACCGCGACCGGAAGATCGCGCAGCGCATCGTCGATGAAATCCAGGATGACGATGGTCTGCCCCGTCGCCGGGATGTCCTCGCAGAACTCCTTCCTGTAGCCGTCTCCGGGCTGGTAGCCGGTGAAGTGCATGACATACGGACCGACGCGGAGCTTGCAGTAGTCCTTTTCCATGGCAAGCCCGCCATGCGCGCTCGCCTCGCCGGCGGCGAACAGGGCGGCCAACAGCCACAGCAATCCAGCCGTGTAGCGCGTGACGTGAAGGTTCATCGCGCGCTCCATATCATTGCGCTGCCGTCAGCGAACGAAAGTCGGAACGATGGTTCCGTACACGTTGGCGAGATGCCGCCCGCCGTCGCTGTCGTAGAAAAACAACAGCCCGCCAAAGCTGCTGTCCGGATCGCGCATCAGGCTGGTCAGGCGCTCGGCCTCCCAGGCCACGTCCGCGGCGGCGAAGTTGATGGTCCGGGTCTCACCGGGCTGCAGCGGCGTATTGACGTCGACCTGCAGGCCGGTCTTCGGCAGCAGGTCCTTCGGATAGCCCGGGTCGACATTGGCGACGGCGGCGGGAACCGAATGCTCGATAAAGCGCAAACTGGCGCTGGTGAATTCCCCAAGCTGCAGCGACTTGTTGAATTTGTTGGTGACCTGGATGGTGATCCGCATGGCCCGTCCCGGCACGTCGTAGTTGGCCTTGGTCACCTTGAGGTCGACCACCTGCGGCGGGGTCGGCAGCGGCTCGACCCGCACCCGTCCGCCCTGCAGCGGGATGGTGTTCGGATATCGGTTCTCGGCCCACAGGAAACCGCCGCTGACAAGCACGATGATGCCGGCCAGCCCTGCCGCGGCAACGATCTGGTCCTGGCGCGTGATCAGCCCGGCCTCGTTGCCCGCCTTCAGCGCCATGTAGCGCGGCAGCAGCAGCGGCCGCCTGATCCACCACAGCAACCACAGCACCGCGATGACAAACCACAGCGCGTGCCAGCTGAACACCGTGCCGAGGCCCCAATCCTCAAGGTTGGCGATATAGGTCCCGTCGATCGTCGTCACCGGCTGCCGGAAATCGGCGAAATTTCCGGTCACGTCGATCCATTCGCCGGGACCCGGCAGCGGACCGGCCTGATGGATATTGAGCATCGGATGGATGTGCCAGTGGCCGGGAATGCGGCCCTTGACCACGATCTTGAACTCATAGTCGCGGCCGAGCTGCAGGCCGGTCGACTGGATCGCCGGCACGCCGTCGATATAAGACTCGATGCGGGTCATCGCGCCGCCGGGCGAGGCAAGCCCCAGGAAAACCGTGTCGGGCTTGGGCAGGATCTCCGGCCAGTCCTCGAAGATGCGGAATTTGCCGGTGATGGTGATCTCGTCGTTCACCGCCGCCTTGGTGCCGGAAAACTTCACGTCGTACCAGTGCACGGTGCGCATGCGAAGGAACGGCTCCTGGTTGCGCTCGCCGTGGGCCTGCGTGGGCATGCTGTACAGAATGCTGGTCAGCAACACCGCCAGCCCGAGCACGACCGTTGCCGGTCGCACCACGGCGCCTTTCGCGGCTGGCGCCGATGCGCCAGCCGATGCGGGCTTGTCCGACAGCCCCATCCATTTGCCGAGCTTGCTCGGCAGGAACGTGGTGCCGGCCAGCAGCTTGCCGATATGCCACCAAAGAAAGTACATCAGGATGCACATGAACCCCGAGAAGAAGGCGGACACCACCGCGGAATGGCCGCCGAAGGTGCGCAGCGTGCCGCGCTCGATGATGCGCAGATATTCCGGCATGCTGCTGCGCGGATACACGTAGCCGATCATGTCGCCGACCGTGAGCAGCGACCCGATATGCTCGAGCGGCAACCGGTACGCGGCGATCATCGGCCAGTTTCCAGGATAGAACAGCAACGCGAACAGCATGCCGCCGAAAATGCCCGCGAAGATGAAATTGCCGCCGAGCAGCAGCACCAGGTCGAGCGCGATGGCGCCGGGCAGCATGGTCCCCGGAAAGATCAGCGTGAAGGGAAACCAGGCCCAGATATGGAAGCCGTGCACGCGAACGATCCATTCGCCCAGCAGCAGCCCGACGCAGCAGAGCGTGGCGCCGATCGGCAGGCGGAAATAGGTCCAGAGAACGTAGTGAACGGCCGCGGGAAAGGTGATCAGCAGCACCGGGGTGAAGGTCGGCCAGAATTCCCGGTCCTTCCAGTCGTTCCAGAAATCCCAGTCGCCGATCGTCAGTTCGACATGGATGTGGAACGCCGCCGTCAGCACGATGAAGATCGCAGCGGCGACCAGAAAATCGAAGGTCCGCGATACCCGCGCGGCCTTGCCTGCCGGCCACACGCCACGCCACGCCGTCTCCGTGATATTTGCCACGTTGTTCCCCCCGGGTCAGCCGCGGTTATTGGTTGTTGCGGCGTCTTGTTATTGCAGCTTCTTGTTGCAGCTTCGCAGTTCCCTGCAGCCGATACCGACCGGGCCGGAGATTGACGGACGCAATTATGACGTCCGGAATACTCCGGCCGCGGTCGCAGCGGTTGTCAGATCGTATCGGCCAGGTGCTCGGTTTCTTCCGTGCCGTAGATCTTCTTCAACAGCTCGACGATGTTCGGCGATACCTGCATCAGCAGGCCGCCCAGCGCCAGCGCCGACCAGCCGAGCACGACAAAGCCCCAATGCAGCGGGGCGATGAACAGCTCTTCCATCAGCCAGAAGGCATGTCCCCACTCGTTGAAACCGAGATTCGGCAGAATCAGGAACGGTCCGGTCACGCCGATGACGAACGGGACGGAGATCGCTCGGGCAAACTGCGGCAGCCGCGTCGAGGCGTACAGATACGAGCCGACCCCGAGGATGATGTAGAGCGGGATGGTCAGGTAGAACAGCACGATGTGGCTGGGCGTGAAGCTGGTGTCGCGCACCACCACCTGGTGCCAGGACGCGTCCTCTTCGCCGAAGAAGCTGGCGGTGAAGTAGACGGCGAACACGTAGCAGAGGATCCATGCGACCAGGGTGAAGTAGCGCTTGAGTTCGGTCCTGGGCTCGATCAGGTCGAGGTGCCGGTCGCGGGTGAGCCAGAGATACGACCAGACCACGGCCGCGGCGACCGCGAGAACGGTCAGTTCGGTGTACAGCAGCGTCATCCAGTACTTGTCGAACAGTGGATTTGTGGAGTCCATGCCCGCGGACCAGGCGAACGCCTGCTGATAGAGCCTGGCGGCCAAGTAGATCATCGCCAAGCCGCCCATCACCATGAGCGTGATGCCGAGGTTCAGATACTTTTCCTTGGCCTTGTCCTTGGCCGCATCCCTGGTGGCGCGGTCGGTCGACACAACACCACTCGCTCCCACGTCCAACGCCTGTGTCATTCGTCATTCCCTCCCATCATTTTTATAATTCAGGATATGAGTCTGCGACGCTTTTGCACAAGGATAGGAGTCTGCGAACCACGACGTCAAACGCTTTGTTGTCGGCGAGCGCAGAAACCGTCTGAACTGACTGTTTTCGTGCGCCAAGACTGCCATGACGTACGCAAAGACTGCCAGGGGATGCGAGTGACTCTTACTTACCGGAACTTCCCCGGGCCGCTCGTCGAAAAGCTTCCGCAGGAAATTATTGCGGCGCATCACGCGCGACGGTGACGGTAACCTGTTGCACTGAGTCCGCCACCGTGCGGTGTTGCGCATCCGCCCAGAAGACTCGCAGCGTGTTCTTGCCGGGCTTGGCCGGCAGTTCGAACACGAACAGATAGCGGTCCTCACCGAGGCGAACGAGCTGGTCGCGGCTCGGCATCATCGAGACGTCCTGGGCTTCGATGTGAAGATGCGTGCCCGGCACTGGCGCGCCCATCGTCATCTTGCCGAGGTCGGCCGGCGTCTGGAATACGATCGCCAGGCGAGTGCCTACGGTGGCGCCGTTTTGCGGCATCAGTATTTTCAGGGGCGGCAACTGCGCCGGCGCCTCGCTGGCCATCGGCATCGTGTCCCCGCCGGTATGCTGATGGTGCATGTGCTCCATATTGGATTGCGCGACGGCCGGCGACGCGGCGAGCACCGCCAGCACCGGGAGCATCTCGAAAAGGCAGGTCCGCTTGGCAGTCATCAACGCCTCCCCTTGTTTATTGTGATTCACGGCTAGTGGAGTGGATTTGACATTCGCTTTGAGAGCCCGCGGCGATGCTGAATCGAAAGTCAAATCCACTCCACTAGTGTTCCGCTTCTAACATTCGCATCACTTTGCGGCACAAGAGTCTAGTGTTTTGAATTTGACATTCGCTTGGAGAGTTCGCGGCAATACTGAAGCGAATGTCAAATCCACCACACTAGTGGACGTGATTGTCCGGCGCCGGCAATATTTGCGGCTCCGCGTTGAGTTTGTCCACCTGCTGGAGGAGCCGGTCCGTCGGACTCCAGCCGTTGGGCTCATCGTCGGCAATCCAGCGACCGCGAATGTAGCCGAACCGATCGATCAGGAATTCCATGTGGCTTCTCTTCATGCCCAGGCTGCGACCATCGCCACGGTTGACCAGCGTGCGCGACAACAGTCCGTAGCTCTCCCGGATCTCGTCGGCGGCGCCGCGAACGATCGTCGCGGAGCCGCTCACGCCGGCATCGAGGGCATTGGATATCACCAGGACCACCAGACCGCGGCTTCGCATCCGATCGAGGTCCCGGCTCAGTTCGCCCATGCGCGCGAGGCTGAGTTGCTGGCCAGGGTCCGGAAACACCAGCAGGACGTTGCTTCGCTCCCGAAAGTCCTTGAGCTCGCGGGCGTTGTCGTCGTCGCCGTCCAGGTAGAAGTCGGGCGCGCCCAGCCAGGGACGCTCGGAAACGACCGAGGGCGACAGCACGCGGGCCTGAAAGCCCTGGGAAAAAGCCCGCAGGAAATTGATGATGTCCCATCGGTCCTCATCGCCCAGCACATCCGCGAATCCGGGCATGCCGCTTGGCTGAATTCCGTGCCCCAGCCACCAGTACATGTCGCCTGCCGTGTGCAGGGCGGTATGCGGTTCGCTGAGATTCGCCGGCTGCTTCGGCAGCCCCTTCGCCGCAGGCCCATCGCCAAGGCCGCCCGGGCCGTGGCACGCCGTGCATAGCTGTTCGAAATGCTTCTTTCCTTCGAAGATCGACACCGTCAGGTACGGCACCGTGGACTGGAGATACGTGTCGGGGAAGGCCGGGACCGTCAGCGACCACAACGCCACTCCCATTCCCGCCATACCTGCGGCAGCGAGCGCTGCCAGCTGTGGCGCCGCCATGCTTCGGCGGCTCCGCACCACCCAGGCCGCGGATAGTGCCGCAACCATGGCTCCGCCGACGACCCACAGCGGCGTCGGCCATACGGGCCAGGTCGCGTCGATGGCGAAACGAAACGGCAGCCACCAATAGGGCTGTTCGTGAGCCGCGGGGTTGGTCTGGGACAATGTGGCGGCGAGGCCGAGGACGATTGTTGCCAGGCCCAGCTCCAGCGCTACCCAGCGCGCCGCGGCGGCGTATTGTTGCGGTGCGCGCGACACTGTCGTTACAGCCGGCAGGAAGACCCGGCGCATATGGTTGGCGACCAGCAGGATGCCGACCAGCACCGCGACCTTGCCACAAATCAGCAAGCCGTAGCGTGTCCCCAGCAGATCGCCCTGCGTGCTGATAAATCCGGCGCCGAGCGCCACGCCGGAGACGGCGATCACGACCACGCAAACCGTCGCAAGCCGCGAAAAGCGATTGAGCGCCACGGCGGTGTAACAGCGGCGCGCGTCGTTGGCGAACGGGCCGACCGTCAACACCAGCCCGATCCAGGCCGGCAAGCCGCCGATCCACGCGCTGACGGCCACCGCATGCATGACCTGGAACGGCATGAGCCAGGCTGCCAGGTCGTCGCCGGCGGCGTGGCCGGCCAGCGGTCCGGCCGCGGCGACAACGATCGCCAGGATCAGGACCAGCCCCGCGCCCGCGCGCTCCGACCGCGTCCGCTTCGCCTTGGCCAGAAGGAGCGCGGGCGCGAGCAGGATCAGCACGAGCGAGAGCTTGAGCAGCGCGACACGGCCGTACCGCGTCTGCAACGCAAAGCTCTTCAACCATTCCCCTTCATCGATCATCCGCGCCAAGGGCAGATCGACGGTCGCGGCGGTCTGAGCGATCAAGCCCGTGACGGTCGCCAGCAAGAAGACCGACACCGCCCAGGGGAAACTTCTGCTTGCGCGATCGCGCCACGCGCGCAGAACCGGATCCGCTGTCGGGCGACTCAACAGCAGGAACGCCGCGCCGCCGACCAGCCAGGCCAGCGACAGGTACCCCGCGAGGCGAGCGAGAACCGAGACCAGCTCGGTCACGGCGACTTGGCGTCGGTCTTGATGCTGAACTGGTAGCCGTACTCGACCACGTGTCCGTCCTGCGAGAGAACGCGGTAATGCACGGTAAAGACTCCCGAACCGATGGTCGCGATCGGCGCCTTGACGCATTTCGGGTCGCTGCCCGCCTGCAACTTGCCCAGCACGACGGCGGTCCCGTTGGCATCTTCCAGGGTGACCGACGAAAACTTCGCCTCGACCGCCTCGTTGAAGCAAAGATCAAGCGACGGGGGAGGTTGCGTCAGTACCGCGCGACTCCCGGGCACGGACCTGACCAGCGCTGCATGCGCATGTGCCGAACCCGGCACTGCCAGCGCGATCAGGGCCATGATTGTCATTTCTCTCTGCATGTCCTGACCCACTCCTCCCAGGTTTTTCGCCGCGTCACAGTTGGCCGCTTCGCGGCTCTTTGCGGTCTCTATTCCGAACTTGTCCGCCGGCCATTCCGCCGCTGCGGGCCATGACCGATGCCAAACTCAGGGGGATCCGGCGGCTTCGAGAAACTGGATGATCCGGCTTCGCAAGGGGGGCCAGTCCTCGTGCGCCCCGGCTCCCTCGCAGTAGTCGGTCCGCCCACCGGGCGCGCACCCCGCGAACGTGACGCAGCCGTCGTCCTGTGGCAAGGGCGGCTTTGCGAGATCGCAGGCGTTGCAGCGCGCCCACCAGAGTGCGGCTTGCTTTCCCCAGCCCGGAAAATGCGTGTCCCGTTTGCCGTGCATGACCATCACCGGAATGGGCTGCGGGCATTGAAAGCCTTCGAGGTCCTTCCCGGAGAAGCCGGCGGCGCTCGGAGCGATCGCCGACACCGTCCCTTTGGTTTGCTTCAGAAGGACGAGCGCGGTCGACACTGTTCCGCCGTCGGAGTGTCCTGTCGCATAGACCCGGTCTGGATCGATGCACCACGAGCCGGCAACTTCCCCGGGTACCCGCGCAAGTCCCGTGATGGTTTGCGGCGAGAGGGGTCGGCTGCCGACATAGGCCACAATGAAGCCTCTGCGGGTCGCATCGGTGGTCAGGCGAGTCAGAGACTCGCTCTGTTCCGCGGAATGTCCCGCCGGTGCGTAGACCATGAGCAGGGGATGCGCATAGGTGGGATCGAGGTTTGCCGGTGCCCTCACATTATAGTGGAAGCCGTCGCGCGACGAGAGTCCGTTGGTGGCGCCTGCCGCGCCCGGCTTGTTGTCGCAAGAGCCTCGGCGAGCAGCTGCATACGCGAAGCTGGCGACCTGGGTCCCCTCCTGTGCTTCCGGCGATCCGGAGCATGATGCCGCCACAAGCGCGATGGCGGCGCACATCCCGATACCAACAGAGCGTGTCACGATTTGCCCTCGCCACCGGCTGGTTGTCGACGTATCGACGGTGGCAGCGTCACGGGTGGAGGCCCGGTGGTGGTTCGCGCCTCGATCCCGGCGCGGCGCAGTCTACAACAACCGCGACTGGATACACCAGGTGAAGGCCAATGCCGAGCGGACTACACCGACGCAATTCGGCTCGATCTCCGCTACGCCGAAGCTCACCATGACGGCGGAAGCGCGAAAACGGCGAAGGGCGGTCTTGCGGGGGTATGCCGATCCCCCGCGCCCGGCAGCGTCAGCCGGGCATGGCGCAATCACCCCGTCTGCGGGCCCTCGCTGGGCAGGGCCGGCCGGGGCCGCCCCGCAGGATTATTCCGGGAGTGGAATCGGGTCGCCGGAGTGCCACTGCGGATAGTCGAGCAGGTAGATCACCGGAATCCTCAGCTGCTCCGCAACGCGTTTGGCGCCTTCAAGGATCGCGGCCTGGCGATCGGTGCCGGTTTCATGTTCTTCTTCGTCGAGTTCGACAAGATCCGTCGAGCCCCTGTCGGCGTCGACGATCATGCCGCGATCTTCGTGAACGATCATCATGTAGTGACGATCAGGAGCGCGCTCAGTGGCTGGAATTACTCTCACGTCGACCATGGTGAACCCCCGCTGAATCGTGCTGCTGACAGGCGTTGCGTCTGCCTCAGGTTCGGAGCGGAATGCGGCGATTCGGCGTTCCAGGTTTGGCGCGGGGTTGCCTGGCTGTGCCAAGTCGATGGCAATTTTGTGCACGCGTCGGCGAGGAGCAGGCCAACCCGGTCAGCGTTCCGCCGCTTCCCGTTCCATGTCGCGGCCGGACAGGTCCTCGCCCTGCATGCTGGCGTAGTCGCGCGCCATCTCCCGCATCAGGAACTTGGCGGGAACGTCGTGGTACGACCCGTGGTCGTTGACATATTCCATGTAGGTGCGGCCCGCGCCGTCGAACGGATGCAGCAGCGCGTCGCTGTGGCCGTCGAAATCGAGCGGCTGCACGCCGACCTTGGCTCAGAGCGTGGCGTTGAAGGTCGGGGTCGCCTTGCGCCAGGCGCCGTCGACGTGGACCTCCGTGTAGCCGTGCCAGGTGAAAACGTCGGTGCCCATGCTCTGGCGCAGCTTCTCCGTGGTGAGGTGGTTGCGCACGTCGGCGAACCCGACGCGGGCGGCAATGCCGTGGACGCGACATGCCGCGGCATAGAGCGCCGCCTTGCCCACGCAGTAGCCGTTGCCGGCCGCCAGCACGCTCGAGGCCCGGAACACCTCGGGCGTGCGCGTGTCGACGTAGGGGTTGTAGCGGATGCCGTCGCGCACCGCCTTGTAAAGCAGGCTGGCCTTGGCGCGGTCGCCGGCGTCCGCCGCGACGGCGGCATTGGCGAAGTCCCGGACCGCCGGATGGTCGCTGTCGATATACTCGCCGGGCTCGGTGTAGAGGCGGCGGATGGTGTCTGGAAGAGCGTCGGTCATGCCGCAGCCTAGCAAGCGGCCCCGGCGACATGCAATTCGATAGTGGGTCCGCGAGCGCGGCCGGCACCGTCGCCCCGGTGGTCAATTCCAGGCGGGCGTGGCTTGATTTGGCTCAATGGAGGCATCGACCACGGCGCCCATGCTTAAAATTCAGCCATGGCGCGTGAAGGCCGCGCCATGGCTGGTGCAGGGGTTCGCGCATCTAGATAATAAGGAGTGCCGATGTCTCGCATGCTGCGGTTGCTGGCCGCGGGCACAGCCGCCTGGGTGCTTGCAACGACGTCTGCGCCGGCGCAGGGCTACGATCCGAAGCGCTGCGGCAACCGCGTTGTCGTAGAACCGGAGGCGCCATTGCGGCCGGGATGCCAGCGCTGGGATTGCCAGCTTTCCTTCCGGCCTGCCCAGGACGAGAAGGGTGTGTATTGCATTCGCGTGTTCACCTGCGCCGTCTACTGCCCGAAGCCAAAGACGCCAGCTGCGAACGAGCCGCAAATCTTCAACAACTGGAATTCCGGGGCATGTGGTGTCACCGACGTCGCGACGCTGACGATCGATCGACCCGTTCGGCTGCAGCGGATCGAGATCTGGTACAACTGGCGCCCGGATGAAACGACGGCGCACTACACGGCGTCGCGCGGTGACAAGATCGTCGCCGAAGGCGAACTGGCCCGTGCGGAATGCGCCCCGAACCAGGGGGCCTGGTGCGTCGCCCGCGCCGAGTCCGGCACCGACATGGAGCCGGGCACCTACGCCTATCGCACCGAACGGCCGGCGATTTGCCAGAACAGCGGCAGCGCCGGCAAGGGCTTCATCCGCGCCTATTCTGCAAGCCCAAGCCAGTGAGCGAGCGCCGTGCGATCTACGATGCCTTTGTTGCGTTTCAGACCGGCGGCAACGGCAGACTGGTGGCGCGGGTCGAAGCGCCGGCCGGCCTCGCGCGGATCGGCGTCAACGGCAGCGAGCTGGCCGCCTGCAACCTGTACTTCGCGTTTCCGCCGTCGGTGCAGGTCTCGGCGCAGTAGATCGGCGCTGTACAGCGGCTCGCAAAAAAAGTCCCCGCCAACGCGGGCGGGGCTAGTTGGGAGGAAATGACCAAGATGGTAGGCTCACGGGCTCAGCTCTTCGCGCCAAGCGTGGAGGCGCCGTCCCAACTGATCGGAAACAGCCGCCAACCGGTTCGCGCCTGCAGACTCCCCCAGAGTCCCCCGGGCGCCAGCAACATCACGATCATCGCCGTCGCTCCCTGGAAAATCAGATACAGATCACCGGCGTCGCGGAACAACTCGCGCAGCGCAAAGTAGATCAAGGTGCCGATTACCGGCCCTTCGAGCGTGCCGACGCCGCCGACGATCACGATGAACAGGATCTTGACCTGCCAATCGATATCGAAGCCACCCGAGGGATCCACATACAGCACCGACAGGTAGTAAAGGCCACCTGCCAGGCCGCAGATCGCCGCGGAGAGTACGAAGGCGGCGAGTCTGTTGCGGGCGACCGCGATACCGACGCTGGCGGCGCCGTGTTCGTTGTCCCGGATCGCCATCAAGGTGAGCCCGACCCGGGTTCTGAGCAGCGCAAAGATGCCGATCTGGGTCGCTACGGCCAATGCCAGCGCGAGCCAGAACACGCTGTCGGAAAAGCTTGCGGGGTCGATGGCCGAGGCGTTGAGCACGACGCCACGCGACGAGCCGGCCCATTCCCATTGCCCGAACAGCAACCTCAGGCTGTCCGCCAGCACCCAAATGCCGATGGAGAAATAGGCGTCGCGCAGGCGATGCAGCAGCAGCGCCATCACCAGCGCGGCCAGAATACAGACCAGCGCACCGGCGCCGAGGCTGAGATATGGCGATGCGCCGAGCGTGTTGACCGTCATGAACAGCGCATAGGCGCCGAGGCCGACAAAGGCGTGATGGCCGAACGACAGCAGCCCGGTATATCCGCACAGCAGATTCCAGCCCTGGGCCATGGCGAAGACCAGCAGCATTTCCTTGGCCAGTTGACGGTCCACCGGCAGAAACAGCGCGCCAGCGACAAGGCCCGCCATCATTGTCGCGGTCGGCAGAATGGTTCTGGCGTTCACGTTGATTTCCTTCAGAAGACCGTTCACCCGCGCCTCCATGCCAGCCGCACGGAAAGATCCATCTGCCTCGCCAGCAGGACGACGAAGAATGCGAGGTGACCGAACAGCGGCCCGGAATTGGGATTTATTCTCAACCCGACGACCTGCACGACGCCCAGGAACAATCCTCCGAGGAAGCAGCCCCGCAGCGAGCCCAGCCCGCCAATGATCACGACCTCGAAGGCGATCAAGAGCCGCTCGGCGCCGGAAAACGGCGAGAACGAGCTGCGCATCGCCAGCAGCAGACCCGCGAGCGCCGACAACGTGACCGCCAGTCCCATGGCCGCGCTGTAGACCCTGCGCCGGTTGAAGCCGAGCGTTTCGAGAATTTCGAAATCGTCGGCGGCGGCGCGGAATGCGCGGCCGATGGTGGTGCGCGTCAGCAGAAAATTGGTCGCTACGAACAGTACGACGGCGGCAGCGAAGATCAGCAGCGGCAGAACGCCGATCGATACGCCGAAAATGTCCACCCCCGCATCCTGCAACGGCCCGACCTCGATCGAGCGAATGTTGGAGCCGTAGATCTTGACGAGCAGGTTGCGCAGCACGATCGACAGTCCGATGGTGACGACCATCCCTGGAACCGGGTTCGGTCCGAGCACTCTGTTCAGAAGCGCCGCCTGCAGCAGCCAGCCGAGTGCAAAGGCGGCGATGGCCACGCAGACGACCACTGCCACCAGCGGCAGCGGCGTCAGCGTCAGAAGCGAAACGCCGAGATAGGCCGCCAGCACGATGAACTCGCCATGGGCGATGTTGACGACACGCATGATCCCGAAAGCCAGCGCCAGCCCCAGTCCGAACAAACCGTAAAGACCGCCGACCATCAGGCCGTTGATGAACGCCTCGACGAAGCTCATGAACCGCGATCTCCAAAATAGGCGTGCTTGATCTCCTCCAGCGTCACGGCCTGGGCGTTCCCGGCCAGCGTGACCCGCCCTTTCAGCAGGCAGTAGAGCCGGTGCGAGGAATTGCGCGCGCGTACGGTGTCCTGCTCGACGATCACGATCGATATGCCGCTGTCGCGAATGCCGGCGAAGCAGGAATATGATGTCGTTGATGACCTTGGGCGCCAGCCCGAGAGACAGCTCGTCGCACAACATCAGCCGCGGATTCGTCAGCAGCGCGCGCCCGATCGCGACCATCTGCTGCTGGCCGCCGGAAATGTCCGAAGCCAGCTGACGCCGAAGCTCGCGCATGGCCGGAAACAGCGCATAGACCGACTGCAGCGTCCATGGTCCGGGCCTGGCCCGCGCCATCCCCATCAGCAGGTTTTCCTCCACGGTGAGCGAGGAAAACAGCCGTCGGCCTTCCGGAACCAGCGCAACCCCGCGCCGCGCGATCAGGTCGCAGCGCTGGCGGGTGATGTCCTCTCCTGCAAGGATGATGTTGCCGCGCCGCGTCGGGGTCAGGCCGATGATCGCGCGCAGCAAGGTCGACTTGCCCGCGCCGTTGGCGCCGATGATGGCGATGGTCTCGCCTTCGTCGACATGGAGCGTCACGCCGAAGGTCGCCTGGAGATCGCCGTAGAAGACGTCAACGTCCTCAAGCGTGAGCAGGTTCATCGACCGAAATCCCCAGATAGACTTCCTGAACGGTGGGAGACGCCATCACCTCGGCGGGAATCCCCTCCATGAGCTTGGCGCCGAAGTGCAGCACCATGATGCGATCGGCCGCCGCTATCAGGGCGTGGGCGATGTGCTCGATCCAGATGACCGCGTGGTCGCGCTTGAGTGCCTTGACGATATCGACCAATTGGAAGACTTCGTGCTCGGTGAGGCCGCCGGCGATCTCGTCGAGCAGCAGCAGCTTCGTTCCGACACTCATCGCTTTTGCCAGCTCGAGGCGTTTGCGGTCGAGCAGCGGCAGGCCGCCGGCGATGAGATGCCGCTTGCCGGCGAGCCCGACGGTTTCCAGCACATCGAGCGCCTGCTGCCGCGGCGCGGTCCCGCCCTGGGCAGGGCGGTGTACCACGCCGGCCAGCACATTCTCGAAAACGGTCAGGCCGACGAACGGGCGCGGAATCTGAAACGCGCGGCCGATCCCTCGCCGGGCCCGGCGATACTGCGGCAGGCCGGTGATATCGACGCCCTCGAGCGCGACCTTGCCGGCGTTCGGCTGCACCGATCCGTCGAGCAGGTTGAAGAGGGTGGTCTTGCCGGCGCCGTTCGGTCCGATAATGCCAAGGCACTCGCCCGTTTCGACCGCAAAACTGACCTGATCGACCACCGTTTTCACGCCATAGCGCTTTTCAAGACTCTCGACCGCGAGAATAGGCTTCATTCCTGTCCCCTCGGACAAATAGATGAGAGGAGGCCGCCGTGTTGGCGGCCTCCCTTTCCGTACGCGTGGCGTGCGTCAGCTCAGCTCCGACAGTAGCTTCAGTTCGTCCTGCACCTCGAACCCAGTGGTGGCCCCCTTGTAGGTGACGCGCAGGTCGTATTTGTACTTGCCGGTCTTGGTCCTGCGCCACTGTCCCGCGACCAGGGCCGTCTTGGTTATCCCGGGTACGGGTCCGGTCGTGAAGTCGACCTTGCCAACCACCGTATCGAGGCTGGTCTTGGCGAAGGCGCTGCGCACCGCCTCCTTGTTCTTGGGATCGCCCGAGGCCTTGAGCGCATGCACCGCGACCTCCCACAGCGCGTGCGTGTAGCCGAGCACGGGGGTCCATTGCGCACCCTGTTTGTCCTCCCATGCCGCCGCCAGCGCCTTTGCGCTCTCGCCGGTCAGGCTGGAGGCATATGGCAGTTGTGGCGACCACCAGATCTCGGTCGAAAGCCCGTCGCCGCGGTCGCCGAGCGCATCGATGCCGCCGGGAAACAGGAAGGCGCCGGCAATGGTGACGATTTGGGGCTTGTAGCCGCTTTGTGCTGCACTCCGCCAGAAGGCGGCGAAATGGTTCGCGAACATGAAGCCCGTGAGCATCTGAGCGTCGGCGTTCTTGAACGTCGAAACCTGGTTGGAGAAATCGTCGGTCTCGAGCTTGAACATGCCGCCTTCGACCGTGGCGTATCCGCCGGACTTCAGCGCGGCCGGCAAACCGTGCTCCGGATCCGCGAAGCCGCGCGCCGCGGGCTGGTCGACATAGAACGTTCCGACCTTTTGGTTCGTGCGCTTTCTCACCGGCTCCCACATGCCGAGGTAGGCGGCGCCGATGTCGGCGGTCTCGAACAGAAAATGGAAGGTCCAGGGCGTACCGTTGTTGCTGTAGGCCTGTGGGCCGCCGCGCATCCCGATCATCGCGTCGGATGGAAACAGCGTCGAGACCATCGGTGTCCGGTTGATCGTCGCCATCTGACCGCCGCCGACGGCGGCCAGGCCCTCGGGCGCCACGATCAGATCGACCTTCTGCCGGGTGATCAGTTCGGTCACCGCCTGGGTTGCGACGTTGATCGAACTCTGGCTGTCGCGCAGCAGGACCTCCACGGCGTAGCGCTTGCCGCCGATTTCCAGTCCACCGGCGAAGATCTTGTCGAGCTGGGCTTTCACGAACGGCACGGCCTCGCCGAACAGCGCACCGGGCCCTGAAACAGCGGCGATCCAGCCGATGCGAATGGTCCCCGCTTCGGCAGCGTGCACCGCCGGAAAATACAGGCTGAGAGCTGAAGCGCCTGTCGTCAGCGCGGCGCCCTTAATCAAACCGCGCCGCGACACGTTAATTCCGAGCGCGCGCGCGCTCTCCTTCACAATGCCCATGTCATTTCCTCCTCGGGTGCAGGACCTTTATGATCCAATCAATTTACCAAATCATATGATTGGTCTAGCGTTGAGTCAAACAAATGATTTGGTCAATCGACCAAATTCGCGCGCCGGGTGGTTGCCGCGATCCACGCGACAGCCGACCGCCGGGAGGGAAACCATGAAGAGCGAGATCTGGAGCTGGGACGCAGCGGCAACGGCGGCGGCGATCCGGGCGCGCAGGATTTCGAGCAGGGAAGCCGTTGAAGCAGCCCTCGAGCGTCTTCACCGCGTGAACCCCACCATCAATGCCGTGGTCGAGATCCTGGGCGACGAAGCGCTCGCAGCCGCGGACCATGCGGACAGCAGATTGTCGCAAGGCGAAGCCTGCGGTCCGCTTCACGGCGTGCCGGTGACGACCAAGATCAACGTTGACGTCGCCGGCCATGCCACCACCAACGGCCTGGTCGCGATGAAGGACGCCTTGGCGTCGGAGGACAGTGCGCCGGTTGCGGCGCTTCGCCGGGCCGGCACGATCATCATCGGGCGGACCAACGTTCCCGCGTTCTCCTACCGCTGGTTCACCGGCAATGACCTGCACGGGACTACGCGCAATCCGTGGGATCCAAAGCTCTCGCCGGGCGGCTCGAGCGGCGGCGCGGGCGCGGCAACCGCGGTGGGCATCGGCACCCTGGCCCATGGCAACGACG
>JBKQQE010000314.1:0-2819 GCA_052326245.1 Xanthobacteraceae bacterium
CGATCCTCCGCCGACGCGCGCGCGCGGGAGCGCTAGTGGAGTGGATTTGTCATTGGCTTGCCACCCAGCCGCGAGTTGTGGAAGCGAATGTCAAATCCAAAACTCCACTAGCCACTTTAACTTAGCTAGTGGTCCTTTGATTCCAACATTTGCAAAACGCCGGCTGAGATGGGATGCAAATGTTGGAATCGGACCACTAGTGTCCGCTGCCGCCACGCCCCATCATTAAGGTTGCACCCGCGCAAAAACGCACCCGTATCTCGTCGCTGCGCAAAAAACAAAGCCCCGGCATGCAATCCGGGGCTTTGGCTTCGCGGTGAACCTGGCGTGACCGTCATGCGCCAAGCCAGCACAGGCGCTGGTCTTCCCGTCTATGGTGGCGGGCCGTTGTAGAACGTTCCGCCCGGGTTCCGCGGCGGCGGCGGTGGCGGTGGTGGCGGCGGCAACACGACGTTGCCGAGCTGGTTGGTCTGCGACTTGCTGCCGCCGAGCGTGTTGCCGAAACCGACGACCCCGTTCAGCCAAAGCGAGTCGCCGCCCGGCGGATGCGCCGGATCGTCGAGGATGACGGTGCCGACACCGTTCAGCGTCACGTAGGGCCCCGCGGGCGACGTGATGCCGCCGCCGCTCTGGCCTGGACCACTGGTCGTGGTGGCGACGATCACCGCCAGCGCCGCGTCGGAGATCCGGAATGGCGGGCCGATCGGCGTGTCCGGGCCGTTGGCGCAGGCGGCAAAACCGGGCTTGATGGTGACGGAATTCGCGGAGTTCTGCAGCGTCACCGCGCCGACATCGGCGACCACCAGTTCGCCCTGGCATCCGGCGACCGCCGGATCGGCGGCGGCCAGCCTGGCCGGGACCGGAAACACGATGGAGGCGACGCCGCCGCGAATGCCGATGGTCGCGACTTCGGTCTGGAAGGTGACGCCGGTGGTGTGGCTGATCTGCCCACCGACGAAACGCAGCGCACCCTGGCCCAGCGTGGCAATCATGTTGCCGGTGCGCGCGTTGGGATCGTAGACGAACTCGTCGATGACAAGGCTTGAGTTGCGCCCCACATTCAGCGTCGACTGGTCGGGGAACACGATCTGGGTCGAGCCCTGCGCGGAGGTCCTGATCGCCTCCTTGTGGACCACGCCGGCGCCGATCATCAGCGCGTGCGGGCCCTGGCCCGGCGGCGTGCCGGTGGCGTCCTGGTTGACCGCGCCGACCTTGCCCCAGGTCTCGGCCGCTTCGCTCGCGCCCGGCGCCAGCGCGACCAGCGCCAGTACCAGCGTCAAGGCCCCCCGAACGATCGCGCGCCAATGGCTCGTCATGTCAGAACCGCACCGTTGGGCCGGTCATGGCCGAGAGGTTGTCCTGCCGATAGTTCGGCAGGGTCGAATTGGTGTGGTCATACTGGACGGTGGTCGAGACCCCGAAGGCCTTGGAGATCGGGGTGTCGAAGATGACGCCGACGCTCCATTCGGTGTCGCGCCGCGTCGTCGGACTGACCGTGGTGTTGGGCGCGTCGAACGAGGTCCAGATCACGCGCGTGAAGGGCGAGACGCCCCAGTTCAGCGACACGTTCAGCGGCGAGGCGAAGGCATAGGTCAACGACGCATCCAGTTCCCACTGGTTGAAGTCGAAGAAGGTCATCGCCGCGGTACCGCGGCGATACAGGCCCTGCGCCCGCAGCGTGATCTGCTCGTTGACCTGCGCGACCGTCCCAAGGCTGGTGGTGTACCAGTCGCCGGAATTGAAGGTGGACACATTAAGCGGGGTGCCGGTGTTGACGTCGACGCGGCCCCATTCGAACCCCGGCGTCAGCGTCACCCGCGGCAGCACCGGAAAATTGGCGGTGATGCCGGCGCCGCCGCTGGACAGGTAGTTGGCCCCGCCGAGCCAGACATTGCCGCCGACCACGTAGGGCTTGATAGTGGCGCCGGGCAGCAGCGCCGGCGCCAGCGCAAAACGCGGACCGAAGGAGAGCTGGGCCAGGCCGACATCGAGATCCTGGAAGCGCGCCTGGGCGGTGCCGTAGCCGACGAAGCGGGTTTCCAGCGTGTCGCCGCGCTGGTTGTCCAGATCGTAGTCATGACTGACGCCGACCAGTCCGAACGCGTTGACGTCGGGCTTCCTGGTGGCGCCGGGCAGCAACGCCAGGTCGAGACCGCCGAGACTCACCACGCCGTTGTTGGGGGCGTAGGTGGCGTTGCTCTGATAGCGGGCGCCGGCCTGCAGGTAGCCGGACAGCCGGCTCTGCTGCAGCTGCTTCTCGGCATCGGGCATCGCGGTCTCGATCCGGTCGCGGGTGACGGGATCGAGATCGGCGCAAGCCAGCGCCTCCTTGAAATAACGCCGAGCCATTTCGTAGGAGCGCAGCCGGAAGTATAGCGCGCCGAGCTCGTATTTCACGCGCGCCAGACCCGGCTGAAAGAACAGGATGCGTTCGAGCGCCCCGATCGCCGCCTCGTAGTCGCCATTCGCCGTGGCGACCCTGGCAAAGGCGAAGCTGGCTTCGATGTTGGCGGGGTCGCTCAAGGTCTGCTGAAACAGGATTTCCTGCTGCAGGGTCGCGTCCTGGGCACGGCTCGGCGCGGCGGCAAGCAGGCAAACGCCGGCGCAGACGCCCGCGACGCCTCCCCACCTCTGCAATCGCGTCCAGCGCTCGACGGGCGCGGCCGCTGGTCCCCGGTGCCACATTCGCAACAGCCTCTCGACAGGGGGTAGTAGCAACAAACCCCCGGCCTCGACAAAGGGACGGCCCGTTTGCCACGGCCGGCGCGCCCCGATTCTTTGCGCCCGTGGCATTTTTGCCAAGCGCGCCGGATCGGGCA
>JBKQQE010000315.1:0-5379 GCA_052326245.1 Xanthobacteraceae bacterium
TCGCGAATGCAGCATGAAGGGCCGGTCCGGTAGCGGTCCGGGCCACGAGGGAACGCAGCGTCAGGTTTTGGCGCCGAGCCCTGCGCCCTCGTCTAGAGCTCCAGCTGACGCGCGGGCAAATGCAGGAACCACACGCGTGTGGGCCCCTTGCCCTTTACGTCGATCACGTGCGGGCCCGCGAAATCATAGTCTTCCGCGAGCGCCGCGCGAACCGTGTCGGTGACCTGGATGCGTCCGGCGGCACCGTGGCTCTCCATTCGGCTAGCCGTATTCACCGTGTCGCCCCAGACGTCGAAAATGAACTTCGCCTCGCCGATCACGCCTGCCGTCACGGGTCCCGCGTGCATCCCGATCCGGATCGAGATTTTGCTGCCATCCGGTGCGCGGGTGTTGTTGGTCTCGACCAGCATCTGGAGGGCTGCCTGCGCCAGCCTGTCGAGGTGTCCCGGAACGGGCTGGGGGATGCCGGCGGCAGCCATGTAGCAGTCGCCGATCGTCTTGATCTTCTCCAGACCGTGCTGCGCGACGATACCGTCAAAGCGGCTGAACAAATCGCTGAGCATGGCCACCACCTGCGTCGAGTCCAGCCGGGCGGACAGCGAGGTAAAGTCGACCACGTCCGCGAACAACAGGCTGGCGTCGATGAAGTTGTCGACGATCGGGGCCTCCCCGGCGAGCTTGCGCGCCGCGATCGACGGGGGCAGCACGTTGTTCAGCAATGTTCGAACCTGGCCCTCGGCACGATGGAGGTCCATTTGCTGCAGCCAGGCCATGTGCTGTGTGCGGTCGAGCATGTACGAGCCCACACCGGCGAACACGACGATGCTCAGCAACCAGTTGAAATGATAGGTAATGAGCAGGGCGGGTTCGGGCCATAAAACGGTGACCGCGAAGAAGAAGAGGCAGATCGTGCCGGCGGCAAGGGCGACGCCCTCAGCGAATGACACGCCGCAAAGAACGAACGAAACGACCGCCAGTACCGGATAGATCTCGGACGGTGGATAATACGGCAATGACACCGGCGACATGAAAGCGAGCACGAGCGTCAGCAGGACGATGTTGACGGCAAGCGTCACGAAACCGGTCGGCTCAATCCATCGCCCGGGCTTGACCGCGAAGGTGGTGGCAAAGACCGCCAGCAGCCCGACGGCCCCCGTGATCCGGACGTAGAGCAGGGGCTGCGATGGGTCACCAATCGTGAAGCTGTTCAGCAGCGTGAACAAGATCCAGATGGCTGCGCCGGCGATTGCGGCAACCCGGACGGCAATGGATCGGAAACCAAGCCGGTCGTCGTGATACCGCCGTTCCAGTCCGGGGTCGGCGAAGCGAAGCAGGAGCGGGTGGAGCGACCGCTGGTGCTGTTCCGTCGGGTCCAAGGAGGAAAACATACGACGTCTCGCTGAATTGGCCTCGATCCGAGCAGTCTAGAGCTGGGGGCAGGAGCAGTCTATTAAGTCGGCATGTGCGCCTCGGGGCAACAGCCGACCTTGAGGGAAGTGGCCGGCTGTTGGCGCGGAGCCGGCCTTCGCCCAATCGTCGAAGCCGGTCAGCTACCGGGAGGCGAGGCAGAAAACACGGCTGCCGGTCCCGGTTTTGCGGCGCGGCGAGGAGCACCGTACCGGGCGTGCCCCACGCGCCTCGCCTTGCGGAGCTGTTAGGTTTTGCGCAGTTCGAATGCGCCCGCGGCCGTCTTCTGGAATTCGATGGAATCGACGACCGTGGTGGCGCCCTTCTCGGCGCGATCGATGTATTGCACCCGGATCGTGGTGAGGGCGCTGAATTCCGCGTTCTTGGCCATCAACTTCGCCGCGATCGCCGCGATCGCGCCGGCTTCGGTGGCGCGGTTCTCATGGGTCGAGAGGTTCATTTTGGTGTTGACCCTCAGCACCATGAGCGCATCGCCGTTCACCGCGACCTCGACGGTGTCCGTCGAGGCCCCGATCGCTCGCGCCGCCGCCGACTGGATTTTGGCGATCGGGGTCTTCGCCTGCGCTGCGACGCTGGGCTGCAGCAGGCAGGCCAGGGCCACGACCGCGGCCATTGCAAGAATTCTTCCCAGCATGATTTCCCCCTGAACTGTTACTCCGCGCGTCCGCGCGGTTGCCGGCAATTGTATCAAGCCGCCGACCTTTCGTCTCGCGCCGCGGCGGCTTTCGACGCGCATTCGTTGGCGCGGCCCTGGAGACGACGCGGCGCGGCGGGATCAAGAATGACGGGATGATGACGCGCCCGGACGCAGCCTTGCGTCGGCTATCGATCCTGATCTGGATCAACCGCGGTCTCTGCACAATGCGTCAGAAGACGAAAGGCATCCGGGATCATATCATGAGGACGTCGCGCGAAGGTCCGGCCGAACGACGTGGCTATCTGCGCTTTTTCTACCGAGGCCGGCGCCCGACCCGTCTGGGCAGGATCTGGAGCAGGGGCTTCGCCTGGGTATCCGGGCTTGGCCTGACACCCCGAATCCTGCTCAGCCTGCAGGTAAAAAGCCCGAGCAGCGGGCGCCTTTGCTCAACCATCCTCGTCGTCGCCAGTCACCAGGGTCAGCGCTACCTGGTCTCGATGCTCGGGGAGGGGTCGGAGTGGGTGCGTAACGTGCGCGCGGCTGGCGGAGAGGCATTCATCAAGCGGGGCCGATCGCGGCCCGTCAGGCTCACCGAGATCCCGTCCAGCGAGCGAGCGCCCATCCTCAGGGCGTGGTGCCAAGTCGCCACGAGTGGCCGCCAGCACTTGCCGGTCGCGCACGACGCTCCGGTATCCGCCTTCGAAGCCATCGCGGCGGACTACCCGGTCTTTCGCATCGACCCCGCCGCGACCGAGGCCGGCGGCAGCTAGCGCCGCGCCCCCCGCCGTCGCGCGTCGGACGGCGCCTCGCGCTATTTCGACGCCGAGTCTTTCGACAACATCGCGATGGCTTCCTGCACCGTGGTCATGAACTGCGCGGGGAAAATGATGGTGGAGTTCTTTTCGACCGAGATTTCCGCCATCGTCTGCAGCGTGCGCAGCTGAAGCGCCACGGGATGCTGCGTGATGATGTCGGCGGCCTGGCCGAGTTTGACCGCGGCCTGGTATTCGCCCTCCGCGGCGACGATCTTGGCGCGGCGCTCGCGCTCCGCTTCGGCTTCCTTGGCCATCGCCCGCTGCATGTTGTCGGGCAGCGTGATGTCCTTGATCTCGACCGCCGTCACCTGGGTGCCCCACGGCTCGGTGTGCAGGTCGATGACGTTCTTGATCTGGTCGTTGATGCTCGCGGTGTCCGACAGCAGCTGATCGAGGCTGAACCGGCCGACGACATTGCGCACGGTGGTCTGGCTGATCTGGTTGATCGCATTGTAGACGTTCTCGATCGCGATCACCGCCTTCTCCGGGTCGGTGATGTGATAGTACGCGACCGCCGCGATATCGATCGAGACATTGTCCTTGGTGATGATCTTCTGCGACGGAATCTGCATGGTCACGGTGCGCAGGGACACGCTCACCATCTGCTGGATCGGCGCGAAGATCAGCGTCAGCCCGGGGCTGCGGACGCCGGCGAATTTGCCGAGCAGGAAGACGACGCCGCGCTCGTACTGCTTCAGGACGCGAAGCGAGACGAGGACGTAGAGGGCGACCGGCAAGGCGAGAAAATAGATCCAGCTCATAGGTGCTCTCCCAAGAAACGCGGCGCAGCTTTGTCGAGCTAGGTAGCACTGCTGCCGCCCCGACTATTGATTCAGGTCATTGCCGGACTTCGACGCTTCCATGTGCGCGCTCAGGCCGTTGCCCCGTTTCGCAATCGTTCCGCCGGCCGGATCGCCATCACGACCATTGTATGACTGTATTTGACCGTCCGCCTGATCCGCTTCAAGGGAAGCCGCGGGCGGGCTGCCAGGCCTTCACGCCTTCACGCGTTCCAGATAGCCGACGCAAAGCTCGACCAGGTGGCGTCGGATCGCGGCCACGGCTTCCGGCCGGGCGCCGGCCTCGAGCATGGCCTGCACCGGGCCGACGGTGGCGCTGACCAGGATCAGGGTCGGCGCCTGCAGATCGGCGAAACGCGCGTCGCGCGCGGTCGCCAGCATGGCGATCAGCGCCTGCTGCGCCCGCCGGCTGGACTTGCGAACCATGGCGTCGGCGCCGAGTTCGCGCGCCAGCGCATAGAGCGCGAGCGAGGCTTCGCGCTGGCGCAGCTTGGCGTCGATGAAGGCGTCGCACAGCGCCGTCATCATCTCCAGCAGCGGGCGCCCGTGATGCGCCGCGCACGCCGTTTCGATGGCCTCGGTGATGGCGTCGAGGTGCTGTTGGAGCACCGCGGCCAGCAGCGCGTGCTTGTTGGGGAAGTATTGATAGAGCGTTCCCACCGAGACGCCGGCGCGTTCCGCGACCCGGGTCGTGGTCAGCGCGGCGACGCCGTCCTTCAGCAAAACCTGAATCGCGGCGTCGAAAATCGCATGTATCGTCGTCTGCGAACGCGCCTGAACAGGCGTTTTCCGCGGGCTTAGCGCAGGTTCCGGGCGTGCTTTCAAAATGCGAATTCCAAACCTGAGAATTCCTTCATATATTTATCCCATTCCGTCGCTTTGAAAACAAGTGAGGCTGGCTTGGCCGAGGTCCCCGTCGAATCCCGCAGCGCCCTGATGACCGGCGCCACCTCCGGACTGGGGCTGGCCTGCGCGCGCGCCTTGCTGCAGCGGACGGCGCCGCCATGGCGCCTTGTCATCGCGTCGCGAAACCCGGCCGAGGGGGAGCGCGTGGCGGCGGAACTGAATCGCCAGTCCGGTCGCCAGGCGGTGGAATTCATGCGCCTCGACCTCGGCTCGCTCGGCAGCGTGCGGGCGGTCGGCGCCGCGCTGCGATCGCGAGGATTGCGGCTGGACGCCCTGGTCTGCAACGCGGGACTGCAGTTCACCCGGGAGATGCGGACGGCGGACGGCCTTGAAGCGAGCTTTGGCGTCAATCATCTCGGGCATTTCGCGCTCCTCGATGGGATCAAGGGCCTGCTGGCTGCCGACGCGCGCATCGTGGTTGTCAGCAGCGGCACCCATGATCCGCGGCAGAAGGCCGGCATCCCGGTGCCGCGCTTCGTGGATCCGGTGTTGCTGGCGCGGCCTGAACGGGATGCGTCGCATGGCTTCGAACAGGACGACAAGCCCCGCGTCGTCATGCAGCGGCGCTACAGCACGTCGAAACTGTGCAACCTGTATTTCGCCTATGAACTGAACCGGCGAATCCAGGACGGACGCTTCGGCGTCGCGAAAACCGTGACCGTGAATGCGTTCGATCCCGGCCTGATGCCGGGCTCGGGTCTGGCCCGCGACTATCCGCTGCCGCTGCGGCTCGTCTGGCACCACGTGCTGCCGCATGCGCTGCCGTTGCTGCGCCGGTTCGTCAGCGAGAACA
>JBKQQE010000316.1:0-10851 GCA_052326245.1 Xanthobacteraceae bacterium
GTGCAGATGGCGAAATCGTTCTACAACCGCGGCCTCGGCGGCGACGAGATGCGTCACGCCATCGACGGCTTTCCGCTGCTTTTCATGCACGCGGACGCACGTGAAGGCATCGCGGCCTTTCGCGAGAAGCGGGAGCCGAAATTCGGCTAGAAATGAGCGATCTCGACCCGATTGCCGGGGCGCCGCACGGTCATCCCGCTTGCATGGAAATCTAACGTTCGTTACCCTCGGATGTCGCTCGACACGAAAGAATGGCCGGCCTTCCGAGTTGCGCTGAGCCAGCATCGACGACGCGGGGGAGGACAGCTTGCTTCTTGCTGGTGAAGGCGCCCGGCCGGTGCTCGAATGTCGATCCGTCGAGCGGCGCTTTGGCGGCATCGTCGCGTTGAACGGCATCGACATGCGGATCGAACGCGGCGAGATATTCGGTCTCGTCGGCCCCAACGGATGCGGCAAGACCACCCTCACCAACGCCATCACCGGATTTTATCCGCCGCAGCGAGGCCGCATACTGCTGAACGGCAGCGACATCACCGGGCTGGCGCCGCACCATGTCGCGACGCTGGGGGTCGCCCGCACGTTCCAGAACCTTGCGCTCTTCAACGGCATGAGCGTGCTCGACAACATTCTGCTGGGCCGTCACATTCACATGAAACCCAGCGTAGGGCGTACGGCGCTGTACTGGTGGCTTGCCCGCAACGACGAAACGCTGAACCGCGCCGCGGTCGAGGACGTGATCGATTTTCTGCAGCTTGAAAGCGTGCGGGACGAGCTTGTCGACGGGATTCCGATCGGCCTGAAGAAACGTGTCGAACTGGCGCGTGCGTTGGCAGCCGAACCCAGCCTCCTGATTCTCGACGAGCCGATGGCCGGGATGAACCAGGAGGAAAAGGAATACATGGCGCGCTTCATCCTGGATGCGCGCGACGAACGCAACGTCACCGTGCTGCTGATCGAGCACCACATGGACGTCATCACGGGGATCTGCGATCGCATGCTGGCGCTGAACTATGGTGCCATGATCGGGAGCGGCATTCCGGCCGACGTCGTCGCCGATCCGCGCGTCATCGAGGCTTACATCGGGGGCGCCCATGTCGCCCGCTGACTCGGCCTCAGCCTGGAATTTCGAAACCGACACCACGCTGATCCGCGTCCTGGCGCAGAATGCGAAGGTCTTTCCCGATCGTGTCGCGATGCGCGAGAAGAGCAAGGGGATCTGGAAACAGACGAGCTGGCTTCAGCTACTCGACGACGTGCTTTGCTGTGCCGCGGGTCTCGAAGACCTGGGCTTCAAGGCAGGCGAAGTCATGCTGGTGCTGGGGGACAATCGCCCCCGACTCTACGCCGGGATGCTGGCTGCCGGCGCCCTCGGTGGATACGCAATGCCCGCGTTTCCGGATGCAACCCTTGATGAGATCCGTCACTTCGTTCACGAGGCTGGCGCGCGTTTCGCCCTGGCCGAAGACCAGGAGCAGGTCGACAAGATGCTCGAACTGCGCGACCAGGGCGCGACAATCGAACACATCGTCTACGACGATCCGCGCGGACTGGCCGCTTACGCCAGTTCGGGCCTGATCTCGTGGGACGCGCTTGTGGCCAGGGGCAACGAGCTGCTCTCCGCCGCTCCCCAGCTGCGAGACGAGTTGATCGGTCGGGCGCGGCCCGAGGGCCCCGCCGTATTCGTGCACTCGTCCGGCAGCACCGGCAAGCCCAAGGGGGTGGTGCTGTCACATCGCAACCTGCTGGCCGGCGTTCGAAATGCCTACCAGGGCGGAGCGTTCCAGTTCGACGAGAGCATTCTGGCCTATCTGCCGATGGCCTGGGTCGGCGACTTCGCCGTGACGATGGGCGCCGGAATCCCGCTGCACTTCACCATCAATATTCCGGAGCGGCAGGAGACCGTGCTGCAGAACCTGCGCGAGATTGCACCGACATTCTATCTGGCCGCGCCGCGCAGCTGGGACAATCTGTTGACCACCATCCAGGTGCGGATGGAGGACTCCTCGTGGCTGAAGAGGCTGGTCTACGAGTTTTTCATGGGGTCGGCCATTGCAGCCGAAAAGCGCAAGCTCGAAGGCCATCAGCCGACCCTCAAGCAGCGGTTGTTGAACCCGCTTGGCGAATGGCTGGTCTATGGACCGATCAAGGACCAGTTCGGCCTGACCCGGTTGCGCGGCGCCTTCACCGGCGGTGAAGCGATGGGCGAGGATACATTCGTCTTCTACCGCGCGCTCGGCATCAAGCTGCGCCAGCTCTATGGCCAGACCGAGACCAGCGCCTACAACGCCATCCAGAGCCTCGACGAGGTGAGGCTTCACACCGTTGGGCGTCCCCTGCCCGGCGTCGATCTCCAGATCAGCGACGCCGGCGAAATTCTGGTCCGCTCCGGCAGCGTGTTCAGTGGATACTTCAGGCAGGACGAGGCAACGCGCGAGATTCTCAAGGACGGCTGGCTGCATACCGGAGATGCAGGCTACGTCGAACCCGACGGCCACCTCGTGGTGCTGGGGCGGCTGTCGGACGTCGTACACACCGCGCAGGGCGAGCGTTATATTCCGAACTATATCGAGAACCGTCTCAAGTTCAGCCCCTACATCAAGGATGCCGCGGTGCTCGGGCGCGGCCGCGATACGCTGTCGGCCATCATTTGCATCGACAAGGAAGCGGTCGGACTGTGGGCCGAACTGCGCGGCATTTCCTACATCTCATACGCCGACCTGTCGCAGAAGCCGCAGGTCATCGCGCTGATTGCCGCCGCGGTGAAGCACGTCAACACCGCGCTGCCGGACGGATTGCAGTTGCGGAAGTTCGTCTGCCTGCACAAGGAATTCGATGCCGACGACGGTGAAATCACCCGAACCCGCAAGATCCGCCGCAACGTGGTGGAAGAGCGCTACAAGCCGATCATCGACGCGATCTACGATCGTCAGAATACGGTGCTGATGCAAGCGAAGGTCAACTACGAGTCGGGCGAAACCGGCGTCATCGAACGAACCCTGTCGGTGCAGGAGACCTGACGCATGGATTGGGCTCTGCTGCTCGAATCTGCCACCAACGGCGCGCTTGTCGGACTGATGTATTCGCTGGTCGCGATGGGTATCGTGCTGATCTACAAATCGTCGTCGGTGCCCAACCTGGCGCAAGGCGCGATGACGATGCTGGGAGCCTACATCGTCCTCGCCTACGCCAACACCGCGCACGCGCCGATCTGGCTGGCGATCGGACTGGGCATCGTGACGATGTTCGGCGTCGGCATGGCCATCGAGCGGGTCGCGCTGCGCAGGCTTGCCGGCCGGCCTGTCGTCATGATCCTGATGATGACGCTCGGTCTCGAAATCTTCCTGCGTGCCGGCTCGATGACGGTCTGGGGCGGCACCGGACGCCCGATGCCGCTGGGCATCAGCGACGCTCCGCTTTTCGTGGGCCCGATGCTGATCAATCGTACCTACGCGGTCGGCGCCGCGGTCACCGTGGCGATGTTCGGCCTTTTCGTGCTGTTCTTTCGTACCCGGATGGGTGTCGTGCTGCGCGCGATTTCCGACGACTATACCGCCGCCTGGTCGGTCGGCATTTCCGTCGAGCGCGGCGTGGCGATGTCCTGGGCGATGTCGGCGATGGTCGCAACGGTCGCCGGCGTGTTGTGGGGCTCGGTACAGGGAGTGGATCAGTCGCTTGCGCAACTGCTGCTCAAGGGCGTCACGGTCGCGGTTCTCGGCGGGCTGGACAGTATCGGAGGCGCGTTGCTGGCCGGCCTTCTGCTCGGCGTGGTCGAGGGCGTGGCATCGACTTTTCTCGATCCGCTGCTGGGTGGCGCGAGCCGCGATCTTGTCGATGCGGCGATGCTGATCCTGACCATCTTGATTCGACCGCATGGCCTCTATGGGCGCCATGATATCGAGAGGATTTGAAAGCATGCTGTTCCGGCAGGCCGGGATCTTTCATACTGACTATGCCTCCGACCGGGCGCTGTTTCCGATTGCCGCCGACCGGTACATGATCGGCTTGCTGCTGCTGGCGGGCCTGGCTGCGCCCCTCTATATGAATTCCCTCTATCTCAGCAGTTACCTGCTGCCCTGGCTGGTTTGGACTGCCGGCGCGCTCGGCCTCAATCTGATTCTCGGATGGGCGGGACAATTCCACCTCGGCTACGCCGCCGTGATGGGAATCGGCGCCTATGCGGCTGTCCATGCCACCAAATCTGGAATCCCCTGGGAACTGGCGGTCATTCTTGGCGGATTGACGGCCGCAATCATTGGAATTGGCTTCGCGTTCGCCGCGCTGCGCGTCAAGGGTTTGTACCTGGCGCTCAGCACGCTCGCCCTGCAGTTCGTCATGGACTGGGTGATCTCGCACGTCCCCGCGATCAGCGGCGGCACCCAGGCGACGCTGCAGGCACCGGACATTCGATTGCTGGGCTGGCCCATCACTTCGGACGCCGGATTGTATTACGTGGCACTCGCCTGGTGCATCATGGTAACGTCGTTCATGCTCAATCTGCGACGAACGGCACTCGGCCGCGCCCTCGTCGCGGTTCGGGAAAAGGACTACGCCGCAGCCGTGATCGGCGTGAACAGCTTTTACTTCAAGCTGCTGGCCTTCGCGACGTCGTCCTTTATCGGCGGCGTGACGGGGGCAATCCTGATCGGAACCTTCTATCACGCGGTTACGCCTGAACAGTTTTCGGTCGATGTCTCGATCCAGGCGCTGGCAATGGTGATCGTAGGCGGGCTGGGAAGCATCATCGGCAGCTATTTCGGCGCCGCGTTCATTCTGCTGATGCCCGGCGTCATGAACAATTTCATTTCATGGGCGGCGACGCGGTTCGGATTCTCGCTCGGCATCGAGACGCTGGCGCATCTGCCGCAGGCTCTCTATGGCGCGCTTATCATCGGCTTTCTCTTGATCGAGCCGCTGGGCCTGGGGAAACTCTACAACAATTTGCGCGACTACCTTCTGGTCTGGCCCTTCGGCTACGTCAAGAAATAGCGAGAGCATTGCGCCATGAACACGCCGACCACTTCAAATGCGCTGTCGCTGAACAACGTCGAGGTGGTCTACGACCATATTTCCCTTGCCATCAAAGGCGTGTCGATCGACGTCCCCGAGGGCGGAATGGTGGCTCTGCTGGGTGCCAACGGCGCCGGCAAAAGCACGACGCTCAAATCGATCAGCGGCCTGCTCGCCGCCGAACGCGGCGAGGTCAGGCGGGGCGAGCTGCAGTTTCTCGGCCGCGGCATCGGGGCGCTGATGCCGCAGCAACGGGTCAAGCTGGGAATTGCCCACGTGCTCGAGGGACGACGCGTATTCGAGCATCTGACACCCGACGAAAACCTTGTCGCCGCGTCGGCTGTGCGCAGCCGGCATCATCTGAAGCGCAACATGGAACGGGTGTATGGCTACTTTCCCCGTCTCTACGAACGCCGCACCGTCGCATCGGGCTATCTATCCGGGGGCGAACAGCAGATGCTGGCCATCGGGCGTGCCCTGATGACCCAGCCGAAGCTGTTGATGCTCGATGAGCCGAGCCTCGGGCTCGCGCCGTTCCTGGTCGCGGAAATCTTTCAGATCATCCGCCAGATCAACAGGGAGGAAGGACTGTCTGTCCTGCTGGTCGAGCAGAACGCGATCGCGGCGCTCGAGATCGTCTCGCACGGGTATCTGATCGAGAGCGGCCGGATTGTCATGCATGGCACCGCGGAAGCATTGAAAAGCAATCCTGACATCCAGGAATTCTACCTTGGCGGTTCCAGGGGCAAGAACCTGCACGACGTCAAGCACTACAGCCGAAGGAAACGGTGGCTGACCTAGCGAGTGTGCTGGATGCACCGGTCGATCGGCCATTATCTGACAAAGAAGCCAACAAGGATCAGGCAACAAGCCTGTTCAGAACAAGGGAGGGTCTTACGATGAAGCTGCTATCGATTATGGCCGGGCTTGCATGGACCGCGCTCAATATCATGCCGGCGGCCGCGGCCGATCCGGTGCGTTTTGCGCTCTGCTACGACCTCAGCAAGGCCTACACATTCGTCACGCCCCAGGTTGCCCAGGCAGCCCGCGATTACGCGGACCTTCTCAACCTGAAGGGCGGCATCGAAGGCCACCCCATCGAAATGATCGTGCAGGACCATGGCAACGAACCGCAGCGCGGCATCGAATGCTATGAGAAGCTGAAGCGCGAGGGCGTGATGGTGTTCGACATGCTTTCGACGCCGGTGTCTCGCGCGGTTCTCCCGCGCGTCATGAAGGACGGCAACGTCCTGATCCAGTCCCTGGCCGGCCGTGGCGATGCCGTCGACGGCGATGTGTTCAAATGGGTCTTCCCGATCGGTCCGACCTACTGGGGTCAGGCCGCCAACGACATCGAATACATCAGGCAGAAGTCCGGCGGAAGCCTGAAGGGCGTCAAGGTCGCATTCCTTTATGTCGACTACCCGTTTGGGCAGGAGCCGATCGGAATTCTGAAGACGCTGGCCGCGAAGGAAGGCTTCGACCTGCAGCTATTCCCGTATCCGCTGCCGGGAAACGATCAGGCCTCGGCCTGGACCCAGATCCGCCGCTTCGGCCCGGACTGGATCATCAGCTGGAGCCTGTCGAAAATGCACGTGATCGCGTTGCGCGAAATGACGCGTAACGGCATCCCGGTCGAGAAATATATCTCCGTCAACTGGCTGAACGAGGTGGACATCAACAATATCGGAGCAGACGCGGCCAAGGGACTCAAGCGCGGCACCAACGTCGCCGGCGGATCGAACCAGCCCTTGATCCAGGAGATCGTCAAGGAACTCTATGACAAAGGCAAGGGAAACGGCGATCGCAAGAATCTCGAGGACGTCTACTACAACACCGGTCTTGCGATCTGGTCGATTGCCATCGAAGGCGCGCGGCTCGCGATCAAGAAGGACGGCTGGCCGTTGACGCCGGAGAAGATCAAGAACGGTCTGGAGAGCATGAAGGACTATGGAGTCAACGGCCTGATGGCACCCGTCACCGTGACGCCGCAGGATCACGGTGGCGGCGGCAAGACGCGCATCGAGATGTGGGATGGCAGCAAGTGGGTCCCGCAGACCGACTGGATTGCGGCCTTCAAGGACGAGGTCTGGGGGGTCGTGAAGGCGCAGTCGGGCGAATATGCCAAGGCCGAGACGCAGAAATAGCTGACCGGCCGCCTCCGACTGCTGCATGGCGCCGGCGCGCGCGAGCGCGCCGGGCCTTGCCCGATCTTGTTGCCCGATGAATTCGCATACGCATTCGCCGCACACAGGGGTTTCAGTGATGACGATGTCAAAGGCTTTGATGCGCGCCGGTATCTTGACCTGTCTGATGGCAAGTGCGGCGTTCGCAAATGACAAGACGGTGAAGATCGGCGTGCTCACCGATATGTCGAGCGTCTATTCCGACGTCACCGGCCCCGGATCGGTCGTCGCGGCGCAAATGGCCGTCGAGGATTCCGGTTTGCTGGCGAAGGGCTGGAAGATCGACGTCCTGTCCGCGGATCACCAGAACAAGCCCGACGTGGGCGCGACGATTGCGCGCCAGTGGTTCGACATCGACAAGATCGACGTCATCACGGACGTCCCGAACTCGGGTGTCGCCCTGGCGGTCAGCGCGGTCGTCAGGGAGAAGAATGGCGCTTTTCTCGATGCCAGTGGCGGCACCGTCGAACTGACGAATTCCCAATGCTCGCCGAACACCATTCATTGGGCGTTCGACACCTATATGTTCGCCCATGGCACGGGAAGCGCGTTGACCAAAGCGGGCGGCGATACCTGGTTCTTTCTGGCGGCCGACTATACGTTCGGCGCGACGCTGCAGCGTGACGCGACGAAGTTCGTGGAAGCGAACGGCGGCAGAGTCATCGGCAGCGTCCGGCACCCGCTCAATACCCCGGACTTCTCGTCCTTTCTGCTGCAGGCCCAGTCGTCCAAGGCGAAGGTCATTGGTCTCGCGAACGCCGGAGGCGATACCGCGAACGCGATCAAGCAGGCCTCCGAGTTCGGCCTGACCAAGGGAGGGCAGAAACTTGCCGCCCTTCTGCTGTTCATTACCGATGTCCATTCGCTGGGTCTGACCATCGCGCAGGGACTCAATTTCACGGATTCGTTCTATTGGGATATGGACGACAATACGCGCGCGTTCTCGAGACGATTCCAGGAGCGCACCAGGAACAGGCAGATGCCGACGTCGGCCCAGGCCGGCGTCTATGCGGCGCTGCTGCACTATTTCAAGGTGATCGACGCGATGGGCGGCAATCCGCATGACGGGAAAATGGTGATCGACGGGATGAAGCAGCGGCCGACCGACGATCCGCTCTTTGGGGTTGGGTCGATCCAGCCCAACGGCCGGAAGATTCATCCGGCTTACCTGTTCGAGGTCAAGACACCGTCGGAGTCGAAAGGACCCTGGGACTATTTCAAGGTGATCGCGAAAATCCCGGCGGAAGAAGCCTTCATGCCGTTGTCGGAAAGCAAATGCCCGCTTCTCAGGAAGCAATAGGTCCGGGAGCAGAACTTCAAACCGCGCCGCCCCTTGCGAGCTGCGTGGCAAGCTGCGTACGATTGATGCTTGAGTTTCCACCGAACACCGGAGACGTCCGATGCGACAGACCGCCCTCGAAGGCTGGCACGACTACCTGAAAACCCAGGATCTCGCGGCGCTGCGGGCACTGCTGCATCCCGACGTGGTGTTCGAGAGCCCCGTGGTGCACACGCCGCAGCGCGGCCGCGAGATCACGCTCAAGTACCTGGCGAGCGCGGGAAAGGTGCTGGGCGGCCCCGGCTTCAAATACGTCGGCGAATGGCGCAGCGCCAACGGCGCGGTGCTGGAATTCGAGAACGAGGTCCAGGGGATCAGAATCAACGGCGTCGACATCATCACCTTCAACGACGACGGAACCCTGATCACGCGCTTCAAGGTGATGGTCCGTCCACTCAAGGCGATCAACCTGCTGCATCAGCTGATGGGCGAGCAACTCGCCGGATTGTAGATCGATTCAGGTTCCATGCCCTCAGGGGCAGGGACAGAGGCCGCTTTCAGAAAGAGCTAACGCAACCTGTCTTCTAGGAAAAGCCGCGCGAAATTCGCATGCGCTTCGCCTCGGCCAACACGATGCCCCGCAGCCAGATGCTGGCCGGATCGCCGTTGTGCAGCGCCGGCCACTGGATCGCCTCTGTGAATGCCGGAAGCGGCACCGGCAGCTTGACGATCCGCAGCGGCATCGTCTTTGTGAAGTATAGCGCCAGACGCCGATGCATGGTCGCAATACGCTCGGTCCCAAGCAGCAGCTGCGGGATCATGCTGAAGCTCTGTACGACGACCTCGATTCGCCGCTTGATGCCGTGCTCCAGCAGCAGCCACTCCTCGATCGATGGCTTTCGGGTGCGCCCGAACTGCGCCATGACATGGCCCATCGACATGTATTTCTCGAAGGTCAGTTTGCCGGATAGCTGCCGGTTCGACCGGCAGCCGACACAGACGAGCGGCTCGTCGAACAGCCTGGCTTTTGGATGGGCCTGCGACATGAAGATCTCGGGGAAAATCAGAAAGTCGATCTCGCCGCGCCGGATCGGCTCGTCCGGCTGATCGTCGAATGGCAGGAGTTCGAAACTCACCCCGGGGGCCTCTCGCGCCACCCGCTCCACGATCTTCCTGAAGAACACGATGGTCATGAAGTCGGACACGATGACCCGGAACCGGCGGTCCGATTTCGCCGGGTCGAAGGCGTCGCGGGTGGTGATCGACAGCTGGATGTGCAGCAGCGCCTCCCGCGTCGGCGCCGCGAGCGATTCCGCAAGCGGCGTCGGAACCAGTTCGCGTCCACGCATGACGAAGAGATCGTCGCCGAAATAGGCCCGCAACCGTGCCACCGCCGCGCTCATGGCCGGTTGACTGAGATTGATGTTGCGTGCCGCCGCGGAAAGGTTGCGCTCGGTCATCAGAGCATCCAGCGCAACAAGAAGGTTCAGGTCGAGGCCGTTGAAGCGCATTGTCGCCTCTCATCCATGACTTGGATATCAGTCATTCAAACAATCAATTTTACTAATGATAATCAGTATCACAAGGTCATCCCAAACTTAAGGGAGGATTTTCGTGACAGATTTCGACGTTGCCGTCGTCGGCTATGGGCCGACCGGCCTCACCGCCGCATCGCTTTTGGGCCAGCTCGGCCACCGTGTCGTTGTCATCGAGCGCTGGCCGACGCTGTACGGCCTGCCGCGGCTGACCCACATCGACGGGGAGACGGCGCGGCTCCATGGAGGCGTAACCAGTTGTGTTGGTAGGGTCCACATTAAGAAGTGCGACTGTTGCATTTGGATAAAAGACCGCGAAGCCTACAAGAGTGCCTGTGGCTACTGGCGCGTTGTTGTAGGTGACCAGCGCGCTCACTTGGACAAGATTACCCGGATTATATACACCGCTGTTTACGTCGTGTCCGATTCCGCCTTTGTCAGTGGATACGTCAATATTCGCAAGTTTCTGGGCGGTTTCAACTTGTATCCAAGCGAAAGTTGTTGCCGTGCTAGTATAACTTGAAGAGGGAGCAGAATTCGTGTCTGGTGCAGTCACGATTAAAGTCACCTTAAGATAACCGAGACTTGTCGCCTGAAAAGAAATTACTTGTCCATTAAAGGATCCAAAAACTGTAGAATTCTGAAATTCCACTAGCCAAACATAGGTTGTTATAGGGCAAGCTTGTCCATCGTAACCAGCCGTTGAAGCGCTTGCATCCATCAAAACTGTATCGCCTAAGGCGTATACAGTTGCGTTCGCTGGAGTAAATTTTGCCACTGGACCATAGACGCCAGATGTGGGGGAAGGTGTTGGAGTGGGAGCAGGCGACGGTGTAGGCGTTTG
>JBKQQE010000317.1:0-6891 GCA_052326245.1 Xanthobacteraceae bacterium
CTTCGCTCGCTGTGATCAGCTCACGATGGGACTTTCACCCATAAGAGTGCGCCCATGCTGGGCGCACCAACGCAAAAGCGACGCCGCAACGCGGCGTCCCCTTGGAAAGCGCCCTGCGGGATTAGACGGTCAGGATACGGCCTTCGGTGCCGCCGGCTCTTCGGCGCGCTTCTCGAGCACCTTGTCGATCAGTCCGAAATCCCTGGCCATTTCGGAGGTGAGGAATTTGTCGCGCTCCAGCGCATCCTCGATCGCCTGGTAGGCCTGACCGGTGTGTTTGACGTAGATCTGGTTCAGCCGCTTCTTCAGGTTCAGGATTTCCTGGGCGTGCAACATGATATCGGTTGCCTGTCCCTGGAAGCCGCCGGAGGGCTGGTGGACCATGATGCGCGCGTTCGGCAAGGCAAAACGCATATCCTTCTCGCCCGCCGCCAGCAGCAGCGAACCCATCGAGGCCGCTTGCCCGGTGCACAGCGTCGAAACCGGCGGCCTGATGAACTGCATGGTGTCGTAGATCGCCAGGCCCGATGTCACCACGCCGCCCGGCGAGTTGATGTACATCGAGATTTCCTTCTTCGGATTTTCCGCTTCAAGAAACAGCAGCTGCGCCACGGTCAGCGTCGCCATGCCGTCCTCGACCGGGCCGGTCAGGAAGATGATGCGCTCCTTCAGGAGGCGCGAGAAGATGTCGTAGGCCCGCTCCCCGCGGTTGGTCTGCTCGACCACCATCGGCACGAGGTTCATGTAGGTTTCGATCGGATCGCGCATGAATCACCTGGGGTTGACGCGAGCGTCCGACGGAAGAGCCAGGCCTGTTTGCCGCGGGCTCGGGACGGACGCCCCATGATGCAGGGAGAACAGATATAGGTCGATTGACCGGCGACAAGGCCGACGGGCGATCCGGCGAGCTGAAAATCTCGCCGCAGGCGCGCGCCGATATATGGCCGGACCACGCTTCAAAGCGGCCTCAAGTTCAAGCTGATTCGGCGGGCTGCGGCCAGTTCGCTCGCCGACCAACGCGCGTTATCGTTAACGCGCCTGTGTTGACCGCGAGCCGCCCGCCACGGTTCCGGGCGGCCCGCATCGAACTGGAGAGGGCTCAGGCCGCGCTCTTCTCGCCGTCGTCGTCCTTGTAGAGTTCCTCGCGCGTCACCTTCTTGTCGGTGACGTTGGCAAGCTCGAGGATGAAGTCGACGACCTTGTCTTCATAGATCGGCGCCCGCAGCTGCGCGAGGGCGTTGGGGTTGTTGCGATAGAAATCCCAAACCTCCTTCTCGCGACCCGGCATCTGGCGCGCACGGTCGATCACCGCGCGGCTGACTTCGTCGTCGGTCACCGTGATCTTGTTCTTGTCGCCGATTTCGGAGAGCACCAGACCGAGCCGGACGCGACGGTCGGCGATCTTGCGATATTCTTCCTTCGCCGCATCCTCGGTGGTGTTCTCGTCGGCGAAGGTCTTGCCGGTGGATTCCATTTCCGACTTGATCGAGTTCCACATCAGATTGAACTCTTCGTCGACCAGCGACGGCGGCGGGTCGAACCGATGCGCCTCGTCAAGGCGATCGAGCAGCAGGCGCTTGACGCGCTGGCGTGTCGCGCCGGCGAATTCCTGCGTCAGCCGCTCGCTCATCATTTCCTTCAGCTTGTCGAGGGATTCCAGTCCCAGCGACTTGGCGAACTCGTCGTCGATCACCGCGTCCTTGGCGACCTCGATCTTGCTCGCGGTGGTCTCGAACTCCGCGTTCTTGCCGGCCAGGGCGGCGTTGCCGTAAGTGGCCGGGAACGTCACCTTGAGCGTGCGGGTTTCGCCCGCGCCGACGCCGATCAACTGGTCTTCGAATCCCGGAATGAAGCTGCCCGATCCGATTACCACCGCAACGTCCTCGGCGGTGCCGCCGTCAAAGGCAACGCCGTCGATGCTGCCCTTGAACGACACCGTGACGCGATCGCCGGCGGCAGCCTTGGCGCCCTCGCCCTTCGGCTCATAGGGTTTGTTCTGCTCGGCAATCCGCTTGATGGCCTCGTCGACATCCGCCTCGGTCACCTCGGCGACCGGCTTCTCGACATGGAAGCTCTTGAAATCGGCCAACTGAATCGCCGGCACCACTTCGACCGCAACGCTGTAGGAGAGATCCGACTTGCCGGCCAGAACGTCCTCGATCTCCTTGGTTTCGGTCGGCATCGTCACCTTCGGCTCGATCGCCAGGCGGAAGCCGCGTTCGGTGAAGATCTGCGAGTTGCTGTCGCGGATCAGCTGCTCCACGGTCTCGGCGGCGACGGAGCGCCCGTAGACCTTCTTCAGGTGCGCGACCGGCACCTTGCCCGGGCGAAAACCGTTGATGCGAACCTTGTCCTTCATCTCCGCGAGCCGGGCGTCGACCTTGGCGTCGATGTCCGCGGCGGGAATGCTGACCTGGAATTCGTGCTTCAGTCCGTCGGCGACGGTCTCTTTCACCTGCATGGCGCTAATCTTCTTCCTTCGCCGGTTCGCGACCGGTTCGTTGCAATCAAGTTCGACGACAGGCCGCGGCCTGCTTTGATGGTCCCTTGGACCTGGGTCCCAGGGCATTTTGCCTCGAAGTGGATTCCACTTCCGCGGACTTTGCCTCGTGTTCGTCCCGCGCACCCATCGCCGAGGACCGGGCGCTCTACCCCGCCGCCGCGGCACGCGTCGTCGCATCGGCGTAACGCGGCTCTGATGGTGCGGGCGGAGGGACTCGAACCCCCACAACTTTCGTCACTGGAACCTAAATCCAGCGCGTCTACCAGTTCCGCCACGCCCGCGAGGCGCCTCACGTCCGGCGGCGATGCCCGCTAGTGTTCCGGTTCTAACATTCGCATCACCCTTGGGCCGAACTCCCTCGCGAATGCTGGAACCAGAGCGACACTAGCCAATATCAAGATTCCAGTGCGGTTTTGGATTTAACATTCGCTTGAGGGACTCGCGGCACCCGTGAAGCGAATGTCAAATTCACCGCACTAGGCGGCGGGGCTTATAGCACGCGCGCCCTCCTCCGCAGCAAAAAAATCACCCCTGCTCGGGCACCGGCAGCGACCTGAACCAGGTCCATGACCGACTGGACGGCTTAAGCAAAAAATGCTCCCCATCCGGGATGCGACTGCGCCTGCCCCGGCCTTCCCGCCGCAACGTCCTGGCCGGTCTTGGCGGCGTCGCCACATCCGTGGTCTGGCGCCGCCCCGATGCCGCGCGCGGCCAGGCCCGCGCCGCATTGACGCTGCGGCTTGCAGCTTCGCAGGCTCCGCTCCGGGGCCTTCAGCCGCCGTCGCCGACCTGGGACTTCGTTGCCGGGTCGGGCGAACCGCCGCGGCTTTGCCAGGGCGATGGGCTCGATCTGACCCTTGTCAACGACCTGCCGGTTCCGGTCGCGCTGAACTGGCGGGGCGGAGACGGTGCGGCGGCAATCGAGCCATTGGCGATGCGCCCGCCGCTGCTTCCAGGGCAGTCATCGACGTTCAGCTTGCCCCTGCTGCAGGCCGGCACCGTGCTGTGCGACGCGCGCCTGCTGGGCGACGGCCAGCTCCGCGCCCTGCCAGCGACCGCATTTGCCGTCATCGAACGGCAACCGGTGCCGATCGACGCCGATCATCTCGTGACGATCGCGGACTGGCGCGTCAGATCCGACGGCAGCGTGGTCGCGCCGGGGGTCGATCCGGGCGATGCCGCGGCGCTCTTCACCGTTAATGGGCACCCGGCCATCGATGTCAGCTGCCGGGTCAATTCGCGCCTTAGGTTTCGCTTCATAAATGGATGCCAAAGATCTGTTATAGCGATCAAAATAGACAATCAAGACGTGCGCGTGATGGCCATCGACGGCCAGCCGGCGGAGCCCTTTGTGGCGCGCGGCGGCCAACTGCTGCTGGCGCCAGGAACCCGCATTGACGCGTTCGTGGACGTCGCCGCACGGCCTGGCTCAGCGTCCACGATCTGGCTCCACGATGGCGCCTCGGCCCGGCCGATCGGGCGGCTCATCTGCGAGGATTCCGATCCGTTGCGGGCCACCCCCCTGGGACCTCCACAGCCGCTGCCAAGCAACGGCTTGCCGGAACGCGTGCCGCTCGCGTCGGCTCAGCGGGTCGAACTGTCGCTCGCGCCCCGGTCGGACGGCGCGTCCGGCGACTGGCAGCGCCCCCTCACCCTGACCGCCACGACGGCGCCCGCCTTTCGGGCGAAGCGGGGCAGCTCGGTGGTCCTGAGCCTCACCAATCCCGCGGCAACGGCCTCGACCTTTCACCTGCACGGCCACCATGTGCGCTGGCTCGACCGGCTCGACGACGGCTGGAAGCCGTTTTGGCTCGACACGCTGCTGGTGCCGGGCGGCCAGACCGTCCGACTTGCATTTGTCGCCGAGCATCCCGGCGCCTGGCTGATGGAGACGATGGGGACCGACTGGTCGGCGCCGCGCCTGGCCCGATGGTATGTGGTGGACTGAACTAGTACCCAGTTTCAGAAGTTCGGTGTGCCGCACCCGGTGCACGAACTTCGGAAAGCGGGCACGAGCGTTAGCCGGCGTCGCCGACGATCCCCAGCCGCGTGTAGAGCGCGCGCGTCACCGCAGGCAGTGCTTCCGGCAGGTCTTCCGCAATCAACCCCGGCCCGGCCAGACGACCCGCTTCGCCATGCATCCAGACCCCGATGCAGGCCGCCTCGAACGCCGGCACGTCCTGGGCAAGCATGCCGGCAATCATCCCCGCCAGCACATCGCCCGCGCCGGCAGTGGCCAGCCAGGGCGGGGCGTTCGCCGCGATTGCTGCGCGACCATCCGGCGCCGCCACCGTCGTGTCGGGGCCCTTCAGCAAAACCACGGCGCCTGAAAGCGAAGACGCCAACCGTGTTATTTCAAGTTTCGCATTAAGTGTAGCTTGTCCATATATCGAATTGAATAGCCTTTTAAATTCTCCGATATGAGGGGTCAAAATAACGCTTTGGCGCACAGTTTTCTTGATCGCCTCAAACAGCTGCTCTGGAGCTTCCGCGAAACTCGTCAGCGCATCTGCATCGAGCACCAGGTTCCGCCCCTGCGCCAGGGCAGCCAGGACCAGTTCGCGGGTCCGCTCGCCGACCCCGGCGCCCGGACCGATCACGTAGGCATTGAGCCGGGCGTCACCGAGCAGGGCGGAAAACTCGGTCACGGTGTCGACGGGGCGAACCATGACCGCGGTGACGGCGGCCGCGTTGATGGCCAGCGCATCGCGCGGGGTCGCCAGCGTAGCCAGCCCTGCGCCCGCGCGCAACGCCGCCCGCCCCGCCAGACGCGCCGCGCCCGTGGCTGACGGGCCGCCTGACACCACCACGGCGTGGCCCCGCGAATACTTGTGCCCATCGACCCGCGGCACCGGAAAGGCCGCCCGCCATAGCTGCGGTGTGTTTTCGAAGGCGGACGGCCGGATCTGATCCAGCACGCGCGAGGGGATTCCGATATCGACCAGAATGACCCGGCCGCACAGTTGCCGGCCCGGAAGCAGCAGGTGGGCCGGCTTGCGCCGGAAAAACGTCACGGTCTCCGTTGCGCGGACGGCGATCCCCATCACCGCGCCCGTGGTGCCATTGACGCCGCTCGGCAGATCCACTGCCAGCACCGGAGCACCGCTGGCGTTGATCGCTTCGATCGCCGCCTTGGGCAGTCCGTCGACCGGCCGGTCCAGCCCGGCGCCGAACAGCGCGTCGACGATCAGCGCGGGGTGCCCGATCGCGCCGGCATCGTTGGCGATGACCTCGCCCGTCCACGCTCCGGCGGCCCGCGCGGCATCGCCCTTCAGCGCGGCCCTGTCGCCAACCAGGATCACCTTCACGGAGCGGCCGAGCCGCGCCAGTTCGGTCGCGGCGATGAAGCCATCGCCGCCGTTGTTGCCCTGCCCGCAAACCACGACGATGGCGCCGTCCGGGACGAGATTTTCCGCCGCCTGCGCCACCGCGCGGCCCGCGCTCGTCATCAAAGCGAAACTGGCAATCCCGGACGCCACCGCCAGGGCGTCGGCCCGCGACATTTCCGAGGTTGTGAGCAGTTCCATCCGGTCACCTCCGCCCGTTCTTCAGGCATTTCGCCAAATCTTGATCGGCTTTTCCACGCACGCGGCCGATTTTTGCTTATATAATAGGCTGCCTGCACATTATTTTGGCACAGGGACCCCGCCATGCTGCGAGCCCCCGCCCCAGCCCCCACTTTAACAAATTGATAATACACTGGATTTTTAGCCATTTCCAAGTTGGCACAGACCCTGCTTCCAGCAGTTCATAACCGGCGTCGTGCGCCTGCGGATCGAACGGTCGCGGGGGCGTGCCGGCGTTCGTGGCCGCCGCCTTTGCTGACGCCAATGACCGCCCAGAAATCGGCATTCGGGGACATCAGAACGGGACCACGGAGCGCAAGCGCCGCGAAGGAAGTGCCGGGAGACATTCAGTGAAGAAGATCGAGGCGATCATCAAGCCGTTCAAGCTCGACGAGGTGAAAGAAGCCCTTCAGGAAGTCGGTTTGCAGGGGATCACGGTCACCGAAGCCAAAGGTTTCGGTCGCCAGAAGGGGCACGCCGAGCTGTACCGGGGTGCAGAATACATCGTCGATTTTCTTCCAAAAGTGAAAATTGAAATTGTGATTTCCGACGAGTTGGTCGAGAAGGCAATTGACGCCATTCGCCGCGCCGCGCAAACCGGCCGCATTGGCGACGGCAAGATTTTCGTGTCAAACATCGAAGAAGCGATTCGCATTAGAACTGGAGAATCCGGGCTCGACGCCATCTGATACTTTCAAGCTCAAAACCGGCACCACTTTACCTTCCCTCCCAATGGTCGCGTCCCTGCGACCTCATCATGAAGTTCAGTAACGACAAGGGGTACTCATGAAGACCGCCAAAGACGTCCTGAAAGCGATCAAG
>JBKQQE010000318.1:0-5216 GCA_052326245.1 Xanthobacteraceae bacterium
ATCTATGAAAACGCGCCGATGCCCTATTCGGTTTTCTTCGACGGCAACTTCGCCATTCACGGCACCACCGAGGTCCGCAACCTCGGCCGTCCGGTGTCGCACGGCTGCGTCCGGCTGCACCCCGCCAACGCGCGGGTGCTTTATAATCTGATCGGGCGCGAGGGAATGCGGAATACGTCGATCACCATCGTCGACTGAACGGCGCCGCCGCCGTGCCGGCGGTTTTGCATGCCACGCAAGCCCTCGCTCGCGTCATTTGTCCCCCCTTCGGATCTGAACTAGCATTCCGGCCGGACTGCACACCGGGATCGGATCAGCGAATCCCGGACCAGGATCGAGCCGGGAGAGCGACATGAGGCGGCAAAAGAAGTTCTATGCCTGGGGCTATGCTGACGAGGATCTGACGGCGGAGGAAATCAGGCCGTGGGAAGCGGGCATCGCCCGCCGTTACGGGCTCTCCGGTTTCGACGTCACGCCGCCGCCCCGGGCCGAGGAGATCGCGCTGCGCCCGCCCCGCGTCGTCGTCCCCGCGGCGCTTGCGGCGATCGTCCGCACCGATCACCTCACCCGGCTGGAGCACAGCTACGGCAAGGCCTGGTTCGACACCTGCCGCATGTTCATGCGCTCGGTGCCTAACCCGCCCGACGCGGTGGCGTTTCCCGACAACGAGGATGACATCGTCCGCGTGCTCGACTGGTGCGACGCGATCGGCGCCAAGGCGATCCCCTATGGCGGCGGCTCATCGGTGGTGAAGGGCATCGAGCCGTCGGCGACGCTGGACAAGGTCGTCACCATCTCGATGCGCCACATGGACAAGGTGCTGGAGGTGGATGCGGTCAGCCAGGCCGCGCGCATCCAGGGCGGCATCTACGGGCCGGCGATCGAGGACCAGCTCCGCGACACGCCGTTCACCATGCGCCACTACATGCAGGCCTACCGCTGCTCGACGCTGGGCGGCTGGATCGCCACGCGCTCGGGCGGCCACTACGCGACACTCTATACCCACATCGACGATTTCGTCGAAAGCACCCGCGTCGTCACCCCGGTCGGCACGCTGGAAACCCGCCGCCTGCCGGGCTCCGGCGCGGGTCCCAGCCCCGACCGCATGTTCATCGGCTCCGAGGGCATCCTCGGCCTCATCACCGAGGCCTGGGTGCGGCTGCGCAAGAAGCCGGGCTTCCGCGCTGCAACCAGCGTGCGGTTCGCCAATTTCTATGCCGGCGCCGACGCGGTGCGCGACATCACCCAGGCGGGTCTCTATCCGGCCAACTGCCGCCTGCTCGAGGCGCGCGAGGCGCTGCCGGACATTCCGTGGGAGAATGAAGAGGCGGTGCTGATGCTGACCTTCGAGTCGGCCGACCACCCGCTCGACGCCTGGATGGCGCGGGCGCTGGAAATCTGCAGAGGCCACGGCGGCGCGCCGGATACGGCGGCGCTCGACGATGAGAATTCGCACCGCTCCGGCGCCGCCGGCGCCTGGCGCAACAGGTTCATCCGCGCCCCGCACTACAGCGAGCACGCGGTGGCGCGCGGGATACTCGCCTCGACCTTCGAGACCGCGATGACCTGGGAGCGTTTCCGCGAATTTCACGGCAAGATCACCGCCATCGCCCACGACACCATCAGGCAGGTCACCGGGCGGGAGGGCACCGTCACCTGCCGCTTCACCCATGTCTATCCCGACGGGCCCTGCCTCTATTTCACCATCGGCGGCATTCTCGACAAGCGGGTCATGCTCGACCAGTTCATGACGGTGCTGACGGCCTGCACGGCGGCCACCGTCGCCCATGGCGGCACCACCACGCATCATCACGCGGTGGGCCGCTTCCACCGGCCGTTCTACGACAAGCAGCGGCCCGAACTGTTCGCCCGCGCGCTGCGCGGCGCCAAGCGCGAGCTCGACCCCAAGGGGATGCTGAACCCCGGCGTCCTGATCGATCCCTGAGGGACAGTGGAAAATGACGGCAGCTTTCGATCCGGCGCGGCACCGGCGCCACGAGACCCGGTGGTTCGAGGACTTCAGGCTCGGGGAAAGATTCATTCTCCCGAGCCGGACCATGACGGACGCGCTGTTCCTGGCGTTCCAGGGCGCCAGCGGCGACAATCATCCGGTGCACTACGACGTCGAATATTGCCGGCGGCGGGGCATGCCGCACATGCTCGCCCATGGCTACCAGGTGCTGATCCAGACTGCGGCGGGAGCGGGCGAGTTTCCGTTCATGGTGGAGGACAGCCTGGTCGGCTTCCTCGACCAGTCGTCGCGCTTCCTGCATCCGGTCTTTAGCGGCGACACGCTGTATCCAGCGCTGGAGATCGCCGAACTGAACCCGAACCGGACCACCGGCGTGATCGCCATCACCAGCACCGTGCACAATCAGAAGGGCGAGCTGGTGATGGACGGCACGCAGCGCTACCTGGTGCGAAAGCGGCCCCAGGGAGCCTCGCAATGACCGTGGCCTCGAAGCCCGGCCCCGGCGGCAGCGAACCGATCGACGCGGCTGCCTTCGCCGCGGTCGAGCTGATCTATCACGCTTACCTCACCGGGCTGATCCTGATGCTGGTGTCGCGCGCCGGCGCCGCGCGCGCCGCCGAGGTCGTGTTCCGTACCTTTCGCCGCCAGCAGCTCGCCCGCTTCCTGCCGGGACTGCAGAAGCTCGGCCTGTCGGACCTGCCGCACGCGGTGGCCTGCGCGCAGTACCACTATTTGTCGAACCAGGTCGGTGGCGTGAAGGTCGAATATGTCCATGAGAACGATCGCAAGGCCTGGGTGCGCTATCCGCCGCCGCGCTGGATCTGGGCCGGCACCGCGATCTGCGGCATTCCCTCCGAGGTCTCGCGCGCCATGCTGCGCGGCTGGCACGCCAACAACGGCGTCGTGCTCGGCAATCCGCGGCTGGGATTCGTCTGTACCGGCCAGACGGTGGACGGACAGCCGGGGCTGGAGGGCTACTACAGGGAATGGGACCGCGAGCTGGCGCCGGACGAGCGCCTGCAGTTCGCGCCGGGCGAACGCTGCCCGCCGTTCCTGGCCGACCGGGCGCCGCGTCTCGAGGCCACCAACTGGCCTCCCGAACGTCTGCAAAAGGTGCTGCGCAACTACGCCATGGAATACGTCACCTCGATCGTGCCGGAGACCGTCGCGGTGCTCGGTCCCGACGAAGGCGGGCATCTCGCCGCCGCCGCGGCGAGGCTGGTCGGCATGCACACCTTCGACGATGTCGCGCGGCTGTTGGGCGGCGTGGCGCCGGGCGCGGCGGGATTCCGGGCGGCGCTGCTGCGGCTGGCGCGAGGCCAGGGCGACGACGCCGTGCTCGAACAGAACGGCGGGCTGTGGTCGCTGCGGCAGACCACCTGGAAGCTGATGGACGACCGCGCGCCGCTGTCGCCCGCCGTGTTCGATGCCTGGAACGAATTGTGGGTCGGCGCCGCGCTCGCCCACGATCGTTTCCTGCGTTTTGACGTCGTCCAGCGCCGGGATCGCGGCGCGGCGTTCTGGGAGTGGCAGGTGGGATAGGTGTTTCCTGAATCGCCGACCCGCGCCACGCAATCGTTGCGCTACTTCCGCACCGCATAGAGCGGCGTTCTCAGCACCACCTGCAATGACGGCTTGGGGGTCCATGCCACCACCGCGCTCAGGCCAAACAATCGGTTGTCGTTGTCGTCCATGCGATCGAGATCGGCCCTTACGATCGGCTGGGTAAAGCCGGGCAGGGTTACCAGGTTCAGGAGCTGGGCGCCGCCGAAGGTTTGAATACCGGCGTAGCCGGTCAGCTTCCAGTTGCTGGGCCACTGGTAGTAGGCGCCGACATAGCCGATCGCATCCGGACTGACGGAGGCGAGCGGGCTGTCGACGAAGATCCGGGTATACTTGGCGCCGGCGATAAGTCCCCTGGTCTCGTCCTTGTCGAGCGCATAGCTGAACTCGACATAGGTGTCGCTGGTCGTGGTGATAAGCGGAGAGCCGGACGTCGACTGGATCATCGTCGACTGGATCGTCACGGTCGGGAATGATCCGCCGTTCTGCTTGTAGACGTCGGCCTGGAACCCGAAATTCCAGCTGTCGAGCACGAGCGGCGTCCAGGGGGTCAGGTCGGTGCTCGAGGTCGTTGCGTGGACGCCGCCGTAGACCGAGAGCCGGTCGTTGATGTCAACCTCCAGCGGGGCATTGATCCCGATATTCCGGCTCGCCGGAAACGAGCCCGTTGGAAGCAACCCGACCAGCGGCGGGGCACCGAACCCGATCGACAGCGTATTGGCGGGCACGGCGGTGTAGGTGGTCGTCAGATCAAGATAGATGTTCGGCAGCTGCGAGGCTGCTTTCGAGCCTTCGTCGCTGTCGTCGCCGCCCTTGCCCAGGGCAGGATCCGGCCACGACAACGATATCGCGGCCGCCAGCGCTGCGCAGACCGCAATGCCGCCTGCCGACGCTCGTCGTGGCATCATGGGGTCCGTCCACTTGGCTCCGTCGTCCGTCAATCAGCTTGGTCAAGCGCCGGCCCGTCGCGCTTAACGCCGCAAGGGAAGTTTGATCCAGATCACGTCGATGAGGCCTCAAGATAGCGTAGCGTTTGCATGCCCCTTTCCGCAAGCATGGAGCGCGTCATGAAACCGGAACCCTCCCTGGCCGGGTTTCTCGCCGTCGCGATGGTGACGATTGTCTCGCCCGCCGCCGCCTTCGATCTCGAAGGCCTGTGGACGACCAACGCAGCGAACTGCAGCAAGGTCTTCGCCGGGAGCGGCAGCCAGATCACGCTGGCGGAGGATTCCGACATCTACGGCGGCGGCTTCATTGTCCAGGGAAACACCATCCGCGGCAAGATCGCCAAATGCACCATCAAGTCGCGCAAGGTTGACGGCAGCTCGCTTCACCTCCTGACAAGTTGCGCCACCGACGTCATGCTGTCCAATACGCCGTTCGACGTCACCTTCAAGGACGAGAACACGCTGTCGCGGGTGTTTCCGGGTGACGCGGACATGAGCGAGACCTACTATCGCTGTCCCTGAATGCGGCTGAGGTTCTTCCGGGGGCAAGAGCGGACCACACCTGTCGTGTATCGGCGTCAGTGTTTTCCGCTGTCGCCTGCTTCCTGAAGCTTCTGCAGAACCTGATCGAGGGTAAAAGTTCCGGGTTTTTGCCGGGGCGGGTATCCGATGTAGGTCTGCAGGTGCTGTCCTACGAATGCCTGCGACGGCACCAGCAGGAACGCGAGATTGAG
>JBKQQE010000319.1:0-3315 GCA_052326245.1 Xanthobacteraceae bacterium
TGACCGGGCAGACCATCACCCTTGACGGCGGCCAAAGTCACGCAACCGGCTCGAATTTCTACGAGCTGCGGCATTGGACCGACGCGCAATGGCAGGCGGCGCGCGCCGCCATCAAGGCGCAGAACGAGAAGGACCGGGCGCAGCGCGGGGGGTAGGGGCGTCAAAACCGCCCCCGCCATTGAGACGGTGGGACGTATGCCGCTCCGGTTCGGCGGGACCGCGGTTTGACATAACGCAAATACAGGTTTTCGCCGATTTGCGAATGATGAACCTCAGGCGACAGACCCTGTCGCACGGGGGGAGGCATTGCGCCCGCTGGGGAAACCTTTCGGACTGTCGGCGGGCGCGGTTGCGAGCGCTCGGCCGCTCACCGGCAACGAAGCGATTGCGCGGGGGGCCTGGGAAGCGGGCGTGAAAGTCGCCGCCGCCTATCCCGGCACGCCGAGCACCGAGATCCTCGAATCTCTGGCGACCTATCCGGCCGAGGACCTCCACGCCCAATGGTCGACCAACGAGAAGGTCGCCCTCGATGTGGCGATGGGGGCGTCTTTTGCCGGCCGCCGGGCGCTGGCTGCCATGAAGCATGTCGGCCTCAACGTGGCCGCCGATGCGTTTATGTCGCTCACTTATATCGGCGTGAACGGTGGCCTGGTGCTCGCCGTCTGTGACGATCCGGGCATCCACTCGTCGCAGAACGAGCAGGACACGCGGCTATACGGCGCGCTTGCCGGCGTGCCGGTGCTCGAGCCGAGCGACGCCCAGGAAGCGCTTAATTTCACCAAGCTCGCCTTCGAGCTTTCCGAGCGTTTCGACACGCCGGTCATCGTCCGTGGCACGACACGGCTGTCGCATACCCGCAGCCCGGTCGTGGTCGGCGCGCGGATCGAGCCACCCGCGCGCGGATTCCTCGAACAGCCCTCGAAGAACGTGATGATTCCGGCCTACGCGCGGCCGCGGCACTGCGCGGTGCTGGAGCGCGAGGCGCGGCTGAAGGCGTATCTCGAGGATGCGCCCATCAACCGCTGGGAGGCCGGCGATAAAAGCTTCGGCGTCGTCACCGCGGGGACCTGTTACCCCTATGTCCGCGAGGTCCTGCCCGACGCCAGCGTGCTGAAGCTCGGCACCTCCTGGCCACTGCCGGAAGGACTGCTGCGGCGCTTCTGCGAGTCGGTGGAGCGTGTCTTCGTCGTCGAAGAGCTGGAGCCGGTGATCGAGAAGGAGATCCGCGCGCTTGGCTTCGACGTGGAGGGGAAGCGGCTTTTCCCGCGCGTCGGCGAGTTGGATCCGGAGCTCGTGCGCGCCGGGTTCGAGCAGGCCGGCATCCTGCCGCCGCGCCGAGAGCGCGGCGCGTGGGCGCCCGAGCCGCTGGCGCGTCCGCCGGTGCTCTGCGCCGGTTGTCCGCACACATCGAGCTTCATGGCCGTGCGGGCGTCCGGTGCGCGCGTCGCCGGCGATATCGGCTGCTACACGCTGGCCTGCCTCGATCCGCTGCGCGGCATCGACACCACGGTGTCGATGGGCTCTTCGATCGGCAATGCCATCGGCATGGCCAAGGCCGGCGAGCCGAAGCCGATCGTGGCGACGATCGGCGATTCGACGTTCCTGCACGCCGGCATTCCCGGCTTGATCGACGCCGTCTACAACCAGGCCAATCTCGTGGTGCTGCTGCTCGACAACCACGTCACCGCGATGACCGGCGGACAAAATCATCCCGGCACGGGCAAGACCCTGCGCGGAGAAGACGCCCCCAAGGTCGACTACGAAGCGCTGGTGCGCGCGGTCGGCGTCAGCTGGGTTCGTTCGGTCGATCCCTACGATCTCGCGGCCATGTATCAGTCGCTGCGCGAGGCCATTGCCTATCGCGGCGTTGCGGTACTCATCGCCAATCGGCCTTGCGTGCTCGATCCGGTGAAGATCAAGGGACCGCCGCTGCGGGTGGTCGCCGAGGAATGCAATGCCTGCCAGGCCTGCATGAATCTCGGCTGTCCGGCGCTCAGCTGGAGCAGCCAATCGTTCGAGGGGCGGCACAAGATCGAGATCGACCAGGCGCTCTGCATCGGCTGTACGCTGTGCGCGCAGGTCTGCACGGTGGATTGCATCAAGCCCAGCGCGATGGTGCAGCCATGAGCGACCGGCGGCCGTCGGATCCTGCGCTCGCCGCTGCGGCGGCGACACCGATCGCGCTCGCCGACCCGTCGGGCGCGCCGCTCAACGTGCTGGTTGTCGGCGTCGGCGGCCAAGGCGTCATCATGGTCGCCAAGCTGATCGCGCTGCTCGCGCAGCAGCAGGGCTACGATGTCAAGCAGAGCGAAGTCCACGGCATGGCCAAGCGCGGCGGCGCGGTCTTCAGCCACGTGCGCTTCGGCCAGCAGGTCTGGTCGCCGACCATCCCCAAAGGCGAAGTCGATATTTTGATCGCGCTGGAGTGGGCCGAAGGCCTGCGCTGGCTCGCTCATCTCAAGCCCGACAAGGGCATCTTCATTTGCGACACCAAGCGCATCGTGCCGCCGTTCGCCTGCCGTGATCGTCGCCCCGGCGCCCCGATGCGCTACGTGCACGAGACGCAGGCCGAGGTGATCGCGCATGTGGCGGAAGGGTACGCCATCGACGCGACCCACATGGCGGAAGAGCTCGGCAACGAGCGCGCGGCCAATATTTTGCTGCTCGGCGCGCTGTCTGCCGCGCTGCATTTTCCCGTCGCGGATTGGGAGCAGGTTGTTACCAAGTTCGTACCGAAAAAGACGGTGGCGGTGAACATCGAAGCGTTTCGCCGCGGACGCCGCTGGATCGAGCAGGCGCGCGACGGCTTGCTCCCGGCCGAAACGACCGAACCGCGCGCGCCGGCGGCGGACACGCCCTATCGGGTGCGCCTGGAGATCACGCCCGCCTGGTGCAAGAGCTGCGACATCTGCGTGAAGCTCTGCCCGGAGCGCTGCCTGCGGCTGAACGCGGAGCGCATCGTGGAACTCGCCCAGCCGGATAAATGCACGGGCTGCCGCCTGTGCGAATGGCTGTGTCCGGACTTTGCCATCCGCGTGCATCTTGATCAGGCGAGCGTCATCGCAGAGCGAGGTGCCGCGCGATGAACGCCGTCGATACCGCGCTGACCGGGAAAAGCGCCCAAAAACTCATTTCGGGCAACACCGCCTGTGCGCTCGGCGCGGTCGCCGCCGGCTGCCGGTTCTTCGCCGGCTATCCGATCACCCCGTCTTCGGAGATCGCGGAACGTCTGGCTCGCCGGCTGCCGGAGGTCGGCGGTGTTTTTGTGCAGATGGAGGACGAGATCGCCTCGATGGCGGCCGTGATCGGCGCCTC
>JBKQQE010000320.1:0-7354 GCA_052326245.1 Xanthobacteraceae bacterium
GACGCCGCGTTCCGCCTGCCCTCGGGACGGCGGCTGACCGGCAACGACGAGGTCGTGACCTTCGCGGCACGCAATCTCGAGCCGCTGCGGGGCTACCACATCTTCATGCGCGCGCTGCCGCGCATCATGAAGGAACGGCCGAACGCCGAAATCCTGGTGATCGGCGGCCACGGCACCTCCTACGGCGCGCCGCCGCCGGCGGGAGCGAGCTGGCAAGCGATCTTCCGCGACGAGGTCGCCCGCCGCATCGACCCGCGCCGGGTGCATTTCGCCGGCCACCTGCCGCACCGGGATTACCTGCGCGCGCTGCAGATCTCGTCGGCGCACGTCTACCTCACCTATCCGTTCGTGCTGTCGTGGTCGATGCTCGAAGCCATGAGCGCGGGCTGTCTGGTGATCGGCTCGGACACCGCGCCGGTGCGCGAGGTGATCGGCCGCGACAACGGCCTGCTGGTGCCGTTCTTCGACATCGAGCAGCTCGCCGGCCGCGTGGTCGAGGCGCTCGCCCACCGCGACCGGTTCCGCACTGTGCGCGCCAATGCCCGCCGCACAGTCATTGAGCGCTACGATCTCGCGCGCACCTGTCTTCCGGCGCTGCTGGAGTTCGTGGGCGGCGGCAAGCCCCGGCCATGGGCGGCGAAGCCCGGGCACGGCAATCGGGAAATCCTGTTCGAAGCCGGATGACCGGCGGCACGACGCGCGAGGCCCGACCGCGTTCTTGTCGCGATGCAATGTCGGCGCGCAAGCGCGGACCGCCGACATGTTGCAAAACCGACATCCCCCCGTCTAAACTCGATGCGCGGCGGTTGCGACCGCGGTTGATCGCCCTTCAATAGACCGCGCGCGTCGCCGTTGGGAGGAACAGCGCGGGTTCATGTCGCCGATGCCATGAGCGCGGGCCTTGCTGTAGGGGATTCATCTGTGACCAGCGCCGAGGTGATAGGCTACGCCGCCGCCGTGTGCGTCTTTCTCACATTCTACATGAAGACGATGATCCCGCTTCGGGTGGCCGGCATCGTCAGCAACGTGTTTTTCATCGCCTACGGGTACCTCGCCCTGGCCTATCCGGTCTTCATTCTTCACCTCGTGCTGCTGCCGCTGAACGCGATGCGGCTGCGGCAGATGCTGTCGCTGGTCAAACAGGTTCAGATGGCGACCCAGAACGACCTCGGCATGGACTGGATCAGGCCGTTCAGCACCACCCGCGATGTCGGCGCGGGCGACACTCTGTTTCGCAAGGGCGACACCGCCGACGAGATGTTCTTCGTGGTCTCTGGGCGATTTCGCCTCGCCGAAATCAGCATCGACATCCTGCCCGGCCATGTCGTCGGCGAACTTGGCTTCCTGGCCCCCGACAAGGTTCGCACCGCGACGCTGCAATGCGTCGACCCCGGGCAGGTGCTGGTGATCGGCTACGAGCAGGTCAAGCAGCTGTATTTCCAGAATCCGCGGTTCGGATTCTATTTTCTGCAGCTGACCACGGGGCGCCTGTTCGAGAATATCGCCAGGCTGGAATCGGAACTGGCGCGACGCCCGCCTGTGGCGGCGTCGCCCGGTTAGCAACCCGCCCGGCCGTCAGCGCAATTCGGACGGGCGAGGCTCGCAATTCGCCGCAATCGTCCCCATATGCAGTTGTGGCGGCCCACTTTCGATGGCCCAATGCGGAGAAAGGCAGTTCGTCTTGGAACATAGATTTGCAGTGGGCCAGATGGTGGCGCTTGCGCCGAATCGGCTCCAGAAGGCCGCAGCGGGTGACTACGAGATTCGACACCTGATGCCGGAATCGGACGTCAAGACCGACAGCCCGCGCTATCGGGTCAAGAGCACCGAAGAAAAGCATGAACGGGTGGTTCGCGAGAGCGATCTGCTGCTGCCGATGGACGCGGCCCAGGTGGGCCGGCAATCCGCGGATTGCATAACTCTTCCCGTGATCGAGCCATGAGGCATTCTCCAGCAGGAAGCGGCATCGAGTTGTGATGAACCTGATATTTCCCAATCAGAGCAGAAGTTTCGACCTCACACGCGATGCCGTGCGGTTCTGGGGATATCAGAGCTCGATCGAATGCTCGTTCTTCGTCACGGCAGCTGCCCTCAGTCGGGTGCAGCCTGACTTGCGGCCGGATGAAGCGGGCTTTCTCAGTGCCTTCGATGCGAACCGGGATCTGATCTACAAGACCGCCGCGAAGGTGCATGCGCGGGGCCGTCGGGGCTCCTACGAATTGATCGCCGCGGATTTTTAGTGTCCTGACCTCGCGCCCGGGATCGTCGTTCAGCTGAACATGCAAGATCGACATCTCTTCAAATTTGGCGCATGCTTGCACGCGACATTCAAATCCAAACCCCTTGAGGTGGCCTGAATGATGCAAGCTCCAAGTCCCGCCATCGCGTTCCTCGTCATCCTCGTCATCGGCATCGTCGCCGGGCTTTTGTTCGACCGGCTTGCGGGACCGTCGTGGTTCACCCGCCAATTCACCGGATCGCGGCGCGCGCTCGCCACCTCCGCACTGGTGGGCGTGGCAGGCGCGTTCGTCGGCGTTCACGTTGCCGCCCTGCTGGCGCTCGGCGCCGGGCTGGTCACGTTGGTGATCGCCGCCGCGGTCGGAGCGGCCATCGTGCTGTTCGGCTGGCGGATGGCTTAGCGCGCTTAACCGCCGCCGTTGCGCCCGCTTGTTCTCGAGACATCGTCCACGGGTTTGCCAGCCCGGAACTCTGGTCTCTTGGTCTATCCGAGGCATCGCCATCCCGGCCGGCGGGTTATTTCCTGATCGCGGCGTCCGATGAGACCGCCCGCAACGGCGCGCGGCTCAATTCGTTGCCGGCCGCGATGGCCTTGCGCAACAGCCGCAGCAGCGTCTCCGCCTCGGTTGCGGTAAGTCCCCGCAACATGCTCCGCTGCGCCGCCTCGACCGCCGGCTCGATCCCGCGAAGGATCCGCCGTCCTTCTTGGGTGATCTGCAACTGGTGGGCGCGCCGATCCGTGCTGTTGGCCTGCCGCACCACCAGGCCCTTCTGCACCAGACGGTCCACCACACCGGTGATGGTCGTGCGGTCATAGGCGATCAATCCGGCAAGCGTGGCCTGATCGATTGCTGGATGCTTGCTGATTGTGGTGAGCGCCGCGTACTGAACGGGCGTGAGGTCGTAGCCGGCCGCCTCGACCTCGGCATGAAACACCGCCACCGCGATCTGCTGGAACCGGCGCACCAGGTGCCCCGGTTTGTCATTGTTATCGCTCATCAAGCCCTCCGGGAAACCCTCTGGTCGGCCGCGCGCTTGACAAGTATACTGATGATCAGCATACTTATCAAATGCAGATTGGCCGGTTTTGACGCCGCGGTTAATAACCCACGAAGCGATTCAACTGGCGAAGCCAGCGCCGTCTGGTCCAAACCGTGACCAGCCCGGACGGCGCGCTGGACACCGGGAGGTTTCATGCAGTTTCATCTCAACGGATTCGAGCCTGGCGATCCCGAGATTTCGGACCCGGCGCAGCGGCTTCCCGCGTCAGGCTGTCCCGGCACGGTCCCGGCGGAGGTGGACGTCCTCATCGTCGGCTGCGGACCGGCCGGCCTGACGCTCGCGGCCCAGCTGTCCGCCTTTGCCGACATCAAGACCTGCATCGTCGAACAGAAGCCGGGGCCCCTGCTCCTCGGCCAGGCCGACGGCATCGCCTGCCGCACCATGGAGATGTTCGAAGCCTACGGCTTCAGCGAGCGGGTGCTGAAGGAAGCCTGCTGGATCAACGAGACGACATTCTGGAAGCCCGACCCCGCGCAGCGCGACAACATCGTGCGCAGCGGGCGGGTGCAGGACACCGAGGACGGGCTGTCGGAGTTTCCGCACGTCGTCCTGAACCAGGCGCGGGTGCACGATTTCTACCTCGACGTCATGCGCAAATCGCCGGCGCGGCTGGAGCCGCATTACGCGCGGCGACTGCTCGATCTCCAGATCGACGCGGAGGCTGGTTCCGGCGACCATGCTCGTCCCCATCCGGTGACCGCCCGGCTCGAGCGACTCGATCCCGCGCACGAGGGTGAGATCGAGACCGTCAGGGCGCGCTACGTGGTGGGCTGCGACGGCGCGCGCAGCACCGTGCGCAAGAGCATCGGCCGCGCGCTGCACGGGGACTCCGCCAATCACGCCTGGGGAGTGATGGACGTGCTGGCCGTCACCGACTTCCCGGATATCCGCTTCAAGTCGCTGATCCAGTCGGCCCACGACGGCAGCATCATCATCATCCCGCGGGAAGGCGGCTATCTGTTCCGGCTGTATATCGAGCTGGACAAGCTCGATGCCGGCGAAAGGGTCTCCAACCGCAACATCACGCCCGAAGCCCTGATCGCGGCGGCGCGGCGCATTCTAATGCCCTATGCGCTCGACGTGAAGGAGGTGGCGTGGTGGTCGGTCTACGAGATCGGCCAGCGCCTGTGCGACAAGTTCGACGACGTGCCGGCCGATGACGTTGCCGGACGCCTGCCGCGCGTGTTCATCGCCGGCGACGCCTGCCACACCCACAGCCCGAAAGCGGGCCAGGGCATGAACGTTTCCATGCAGGACGGCTTCAATCTCGGATGGAAGCTCGCCTCGGTGCTGCGGCAGCGCTGCGCGCCGGGCCTGCTGCATTCCTACTCGGCGGAACGCCAGGCCATCGCCAAGGAGCTGATCGACTTCGATCGCGAATGGGCCGCCCTGCTGGCGTCGAGCAAGGGTTTCGATCCGGCCGAGACCCAGAGCTATTTCGTCCGGCACGGGCGCTACACCGCGGGGACCGCGACCCGTTACAGTCCCTCGCTCCTCACCGGGCAAGCGACCCATCAGCATCTGGCCAAAGGGCTTGCGATCGGCACGCGTTTTCATTCCGCGCCGGTGATCCGCCTGGCGGACGCCAAACCGGTTCAGCTCGGCCACACGGTCAAGGCGGATGGCCGCTGGCGCCTCTTCGCCTTCGCCGGCGCGGGGGATCCCGCGGCGCCGAATGCCGGCATCCGGGCGCTATGCGACTTCCTCGCCGAGGCGCAAGCCTCGCCCGTGCGGCAATACACGGCGGCAGGCGAGGATATCGACGCGGTGATCGATGTCCGCGCGGTTTTCCAGCAGGATCACCGCGCGCTCGCCATCGAGGCGATGCCGTCCCTGCTGCTGCCACGGAAGGGCCGCTACGGGCTGCGCGACTACGAAAAACTGTTCTGCGCCGACCTGAAAAGCGGCAACGACATCTTCGCCCTGCGCGGCATCGATCGCGAGAAGGGCTGCATCGTGGTGGTGCGGCCAGACCAGTATATCGCCCACGTGCTTCCACTCGATGGCCATGGAGAGCTCGCCGCATTCTTCGACGGCTTCATGACGCGACCGTACAACTAGCGCCGCATGGCACACCGGCGGGCACTGAGAAAGCCCGCGTGTCGGGGCTTATCCCGCGCGCCGCCCCCGCCGACGATCCTGCCCGGACCTGGCAGTCTTTACCGTCAACGCTGCGAGGGCGGCCAATTTTGAGGTGTTGCACGCCCTGTTGCCGCGTTAGTCTATCACCGGGTCAACTAATGACAATGCCACGCAACGTCGTGGCCGGGAGGATGCGATGCAGGGATTGATGATGGATATGCCGCTGCTGATCAGCGGCCTGATCCAGTATGCCGCCGACTATCACGGCGAGGCGGAAGTGGTCGCCCGCGAGATCGAGGGCGACGTCCATCGCTACACTTATGCAGAGGCCCACCCGCGCATCAAGCGCATGGCGCTGGCGCTCAAGCGGCTCGGCATCAAGCCGGGCGACCGGGTCGGCACGCTCGCCTGGAATACGCACCGCCACTGGGAAATGTTCTACGCGGCGCCGGGCATGGGCTACGTGCTGCACACCGTCAACCCGCGGCTGTTTCCCGAACAGCTGGTCTACATCATCAACCACGCCGAGGACCGGTTGCTGTTCGTCGATCGCGCCACGCTGCCGCTGGTCGAGGCGCTGGCGCCGAAGCTGACCACGGTCGAGGGCTATGTGGTGATGTCCTCGCGCGAGCGGCTGCCGGAAACCAAGCGCGCCAACCTGCATTGCTACGAGGACCTGCTCGCCGCCGCGACCGACGCCGGCTTTGCCTGGCCGGTGTTCGACGAGAAGTCCGCGTCGACGATCTGCTACACCTCGGGCACCACCGGCAATCCGAAGGGCGTGGTCTACACCCATCGCGCCGCGCTGCTGCAGACCATGGTGTGCTCGGGCCTCGATTTCCTGCCGGGTCATCTGGAGGGCGTGCGCGAGGTGATGATGCCGATGGCGCCGCTGTTCCACGGCAACGGCTGGAACATGCCGTTCACCGCGCCCTATACCGGCTCGAAGCTGGTGCTGCCCGGCCGCAACTACGAGCCGGACAAGCTCTACGAAATGATCGAGGGCGAGAAGGTGACGCTGTCCGCCGGCGTGCCGAGCTTCTGGCTGATCCTGCTCGACTGGCTGGCGCGCTCCGGAAACAGGTTCACGACGCTGCGCGCGACGCTGTCGTCGGGCTCGGCGCCGCCGCGCGCGATGGTCGAGAAGCTCAAGCGCGAGTACAATGTCGACTACATGCAGGCCTGGGGCATGACCGAGGCGCTGGGATGCTCGATGCCGAGCCTGCGGCCGGGCTCCGAGCACATCTCCGAGAAGGAAAAGTTCGACCGGCGCATGGTGTCGGGCCGCGCCTGCTTCGGCACCGCGCTGCGCATCGTCGACGAGGAAGGCAACGAACTGCCGCGCGACGGCAAGAGTGTCGGCCATCTCCGCGCCAAGGGGCCATGGGTGGCGTCCGGCTACATGAAGCTGAACGAGGGCCTCGACCGCGACGGCTGGCTCATCACCGGCGACATGGCGGTGATCGACCCGCTGGGTCATGTCACGCTGACCGACCGCTCCAAGGACGTCATCAAGTCGGGCGGCGAGTGGATCTCCTCGATCCAGCTCGAGGATGTGGCGCTGTCGCATCCGGAGGTGCTGCAGGCCGCGGTGATCGCGGTGGCCCACGACAAATGGCAGGAGCGGCCGCTGCTGCTGGTGGTGCGAAAGCAGGGCTCGACGCTGGACGCCAACACGCTGCTCGACCACATGCGCCCGAAGATCGCGAGCTGGTGGCTGCCGGACGCGGTGGAATTCCTCGCCGAATTCCCGATGACCGGCACCGGCAAGGTGCAGAAGATGGCGCTGCGCGACAAGTTCAAGGGCTACAAGGTGGGATGAGCCGCGGCGACGCGACGGGCGTGATCCGGCAGGTCCGGGTCGACCGCTGTCGGCGGCTTTCGCACCTCATCGGGTGAGCCAGGGGAAATGCGGAGATCGCCCGTTTCAGCATCGCCGACGCGGCGGAATTTGAGCAGTCATGACAATTAT
>JBKQQE010000321.1:0-11567 GCA_052326245.1 Xanthobacteraceae bacterium
CACCCGTTCGACGCCTATCCGCGCCTGGTGGCGCAGGCGCGGAGCAACGAACCGCCGAAGCCCGCCGACAATTTCCGCTGGCGCTATTTCGGCCTGTTCTACGTCGCCCCCACCCAGACCTCCTACATGTGCCGGATGCGCATTCCCAACGGCATTCTCACCCACTGGCAGTTTGCGGGGGTGGCGGATCTGGCCGAGCGCTTTGCCGGCGGCTTTGCCCATGTCACCACCCGGGCCAACCTGCAGGTTCGCGAAGTCGCGCCGCGGCATGCGGTCGACGTGGTCGAAGCCGTGCAGGATCTCGGCCTTTGCTCGCGCGGTTCGGGCGCCGACAACATTCGCAACGTCACGGGTTCATCGACCGCGGGCATCGACCCCCAGGAGCTGCTCGACACCCGGCCGCACGCGCGGGCGATGCATTTTCACATCCTCAACGATCGCTCGCTGTTCGGGCTGCCCCGCAAGTTCAACATCGCCTTCGACGGCGGCGGCCGGATTCCGGTGCTGGAGGATACCAACGATATCGCCTTCCAGGCCGTCGAGGTGAAGGCCGGCGAGGGCATCGAGGCCGGCGTGTACTACCGGCTCGCGCTCGGCGGCATCACCGGCCACAAGGATCTCGCGCGCGACACCGGCGTCATCCTGCGGCCGGAGCAAGCGACGCGGATCGCCGATGCCATCCTTCGGGTCTACATCGCCTGTGGTGACCGCACCAATCGCAACAAGGCCCGGCTCAAATACGTGCTGGACGATTGGGGCTTCGGCAAATTTCTCGCGGCCGTGGAGCAGCAGCTGGGGGCGCCGCTGCTGCGGGCCGATGCGTCGCTGATCGCGCCGCGGCTAGGTTATGACCGAACCGCGCACCTCGGCGTCCACGCCCAGATGCAGCCCGGACGCAACTGGATCGGCATCGCCCTCAAGCTGGGGCGGCTGTCGCCGGCGCAGATCCGTGGCCTGGCCGACCTGGCGCACCGTTATGGCGACGGCGATATCCGCCTGACGGTGTGGCAGAACTTGCTGATCTCCGGGGTGGCCGACGGCGACGTCGGCACCGTCGTCGACGCGGTCGCGGCGCTGGGACTTGCGACCGAGGCATCGGCGCTGCGGACCGGACTGGTCGCGTGCACCGGCGCCACCGGCTGCCGTTTTGCCGGTGCGCATACCAAGGAAGACGCCGACGCCATCGCGGGCTTTTGCGAACAGCAGTTCGTGCTCGACACGCCGGTGAACATCCACCTGACCGGGTGCCACCACTCCTGCGCGCAACACTATATCGGCGACATCGGACTGATCGGCGCGCGCGTTGCCGTCAATGACGACGGCGACACCGTCGACGGCTACCACGTTCTCGTCGGCGGCGGATTCGGATCCGACGCCGCCATGGCGCAAGAGCTGCAGCGCGACGTCAAGGCCGCCGATGCGCCGGTGGTGGTCGCGCGCATCCTGCAGGCCTATCTCGCCAACCGCACCGGCGCGGAGGAAACCTTCGTCGCCTTCGCCCGGCGCGCCGGCGTCGAGGCCATCGGGAAGATGATCGAGGCCCTGCAATGAACCAGATGACGCCGCCACCGCTCGATCTCATCCCCGACAGCGCGCCGTTCTCGCCGGAGCAGCGCTCGTGGCTCAATGGCTTCTTTGCCGGGCTGGTGTCCCCCGAGGCGGGCGGCGTGCAGCCGCTGTCGGATGCGGCCGGCGCGGCGGTGATGAAAGAGGCCGCCGGCGCCGACGACGATGCGCCGTGGCACGATCAGAGCCTGCCGATGGCCGAGCGAATGAAGCTCGCGGAAGGCCGACCGTTGCGTCGCCGCATGATGGCGGCGATGGCGCAGCAGGACTGCGGCCAATGCGGCTACAACTGCCACGACTATTCCGAAGTGATCGCCAGCCGCAAGGAGACCCGTCTCAATCTCTGTGTGCCCGGCGGCAAAGAGACGATGCGGATGCTGAAGGGGCTCTACGAGGAGCTCGACCGCGCGCCGGCCGCGCCTGCGGCGAGTGCAGCCGTGGCCGTGGTCGAAAGCCCCTCGGTGCAAACCTCGCCCGCCGCCGCGGCCACGCCCCCGGGCCGGTCGCGGGACAACCCGGCCACGGCGACGTTCCTGTCGCGCCAGCGCCTGAACAAGCCGGGATCCGAAAAGGACACCTGGCACGTGGAGTTCGATCTGGAAGCCGCCGGGCTCGATTATGTGGTGGGCGATTCCTTCGGCGTCTTCGTCAAGAATGATCTCGGCCTGGTCGACCAGATCATCGCCACGCTCGGCGCATCGCATCTCACCGTGGTCAACGGCAAGACGTTGCGCGAGGTCCTGCACACCGATGTCTCGCTGTCGCCGGCGCCCGACAGCCTGTTCGAGCTGCTGTCGTTCGTCACGGGCGGCGCCGCGCGCGAGAAGGCGAGGGCGCTCGCCCAGGGCGCCGACCCCGACGGCGATGCCGCGGTGCTCGACGTGCTGGCCACCTTGCAGAAGTTTTCCGGGGTCAGGCCGCACCCGGAGGCCTTTGTCGAGGCGCTGGAACCACTGCAGCCGCGCCTGTATTCGATCTCCTCGTCGCACCGAGCGACGCCGGGGCGGCTGTCGCTCACTATCGACGCCGTCCGCTATGTGATCGGCAAGCGCAAGCGCAGCGGCGTTGCCTCGACCTATCTCGCCGAGCGGATCGCGCCGGGCGAGACGCTTCCGGTGTATGTCCAGCGTGCGCACGGCTTCGGATTGCCCGTCGACCCGTCGGTTCCGATCATCATGATCGGTCCGGGAACCGGTGTCGCGCCGTTCCGCGCCTTCCTTCACGATCGCAAGGCGACCGAGGCGCCGGGCCGCAACTGGCTGTTCTTCGGCCATCAGCGCAGCGATTGCGATTTCTTCTATGCCGACGAGCTGAATGCCCTGAAAAGCGAGGGCGTGCTGACCCGCCTGTCGCTGGCATGGTCGCGCGACGGCAAGGAAAAATTCTACGTGCAGGATCGCATGCGTGAGGTCGGCCGCGAGCTGTGGGCGTGGCTGGTTGAGGGCGCCCACGTCTACGTGTGCGGCGACGCCAAGCGGATGGCAAAGGACGTCGAACGCGCGCTGGTCGACATCGCCGCGCAGTTCGGCGCGCGCTCGACCGACGAAGCCGTCGCATTCGTTTCAAATCTTAAGAAGGTGGGACGCTACCAGCAGGACGTCTACTGAGCTGCGGTGTGCCCATCAATGGAACCTGGAACCGGAAAATGAAATGGTTGCGGATCAGCGCGGGAGAAGAATCTTTGACTCGCAAACGAGTCTTCAGGGCACTTTCCTGCTCTTCTTTCGTTGACCCTTGCGCTTTGGCTCGCGAGCGCTTGTATCAGCGTTATAATGACACCATCGGGTCACGCATCCATGCCGCACAGACACACGTCGATCGCCTTGCCGCGCCAGGTGCGCCGGCTGCAGGGCGAGGCGACCTCGCCGAAGACGGAAGACCTGCTCCATCTCGCCGCGCTCTATGGCGCGCTGGCTTTGATTGCAGGCGTGGTGCTCGGAACGCTGTCGTTCCATCCGTTCTAGGCGGCGTCGGTTATCTTGCCGTCGGCTGGGGTGCGACCGTATGAACGCGGTCGATCCAGCACTCAAAGTGACGCGCACGACCTGCCCGTATTGCGGGGTCGGCTGCGGCGTACTCGCGACGCCCGACGGTCGCGGCGGTGCGGTCATTGCCGGCGACCCGGATCATCCAGCCAATTTCGGCCGTCTCTGCTCGAAAGGCTCGGCGCTGGGCGAAACGCTCGGCCACCGCGAGCGGCTGTTGCATCCGATGCTTCGACGCATGGGCGGCGAGCTTGAGCGGGTGGCGTGGAACGAGGCGCTCGATGCCGTCGCGGCCGGTTTGGCGCGGACCATCGCCCGGCATGGGCCGAAGTCGGTGGCGTTCTATCTCTCCGGCCAACTGCTGACCGAGGACTATTACGTCGCTAACAAGCTGATGAAGGGTTTCATCGGCAGCGCCAACGTTGACACCAATTCACGCCTTTGCATGGCGTCGTCGGTGGCGGGTCACCGCCGCGCCTTCGGCGCCGACGTCGTTCCCGGATGTTACGAGGATCTCGACGAAGCCGACCTCGTGGTGCTGGTCGGCTCGAACGCCGCCTGGTGCCATCCGGTGCTGTTCCAGCGCATGGTCAGGAACCGGCAGGAGCGCGGCGCGCGTCTCGTCGTCATCGATCCGCGGCGGACCGATACGGCCGAAGACGCCGATCTGTTCCTCGGCGTGGCGCCGGGCAGCGACACCGCGCTGTTTTGCGGGCTGTTGGTGGACCTCGTCGACCGCGGCGCGATCGATGAGGCCTACATCGTCGGCCACACCGTGGATTTTGACAAGGCGCTGGCGCGCGCACGCCAGATCGCGGGCAGCGTCGCGCAGACCGCACGGGCCACCGGGCTTGCCGAGCGCGATGTCGCGGCATTTTTCGAGATGTATCGGTCGACGCCGCGGGTCGTGACGGCGTTCTCGCAGGGGGTCAACCAGTCGGCGCAGGGCACCGACAAGGTCAACGCGATCGTCAACTGTCACCTCGCCACCGGACGGATCGGAAAGCTCGGCGCGTCGCCGCTGTCGCTGACGGGGCAACCGAATGCCATGGGTGGCCGCGAGGTCGGGGGGCTCGCCAACCAGCTCGCCGCCCACATGGTGTTTACGCCGGAGGACATTGACCGCGTCAGCCGGTTCTGGGACGCGCCGTCGGTGGCGCGTGCTGAAGGCCACAAGGCGGTGGCGATGTTCGAAGCCATCGGGCGCGGAGAGATCAAGGCGCTGTGGGTGATGGGCACCAACCCGGTGGTGTCGTTGCCCGATGCCGATGCGGTGCGGGCGGCGCTGTCGAAGCTCGACCTCTACGTCGTCTCGGAGAACGTGCTCTCCAACGACACCGTCAATGCCGGCGCCCACGTGGTGCTGCCCGCGGAGGCTTGGGGCGAGAAGTCCGGTACCGTCACCAATTCGGAACGGCGCGTGTCGCGTCAGCGCGCGTTCATGCCGGCAGCCGGCGAGGCGAAGCCCGACTGGTGGATCGTGAGCGAGGTCGCCCAACGCCTGGGCCACGGCGAGGCGTTCGGGTTTCGCTCGGCGGCTGACATTTTCCGCGAACATGCCCGCCTGTCGGCGTTCGAGAACCAGGGCCGGCGCGCCTTCGACCTGGGAGCGCTGGCCAACCTGCCCAACGCGGCCTACGACGCGCTCGCGCCGCAGATGTGGCCGTTCAGATCGGGGCATCATGCCGCGCCGACAAGGCTGTTTGCGGACGGCGGCTTCTTCACCCCGGATCGCAAGGCGCGCTTCGTTGCGCCCGAGCCGCCGCGGCTCGGGCAGGCGGTCTCCGAGGCGTTTCCGCTGCGTCTCAACACCGGGCGGCTGCGCGACCAGTGGCACACCATGACCAGGACCGGACTCAGTCCAAGACTGGGCCAGCACCGTCCGGAGCCCACGGTCGAGATCCATCCCGACGACGCGGCGCGGTTTGGCCTCGAGGATGGCGGCTTCGCGCGGATCGAGACCGGGCAGGGCGCCTGCGTCGTCAGAGCCGTGGTGACCGATCGCCAGCAGGCCGGGATGATCTTCGTCCCGATCCACTGGAGCGCCGAGACGTCGTCTTCGGCGCGGGTCGGCGCACTGGTGGCGGGGCTGACGGATCCGCTCTCGGGGCAGCCCGAAAGCAAGGCGACCCCGGTGCGCGTCGCTCCCGTCACGTTCGCAAGCCACGGCTTCGTGGTGTCGCGGGGCCCGGTGGCGTTTCCGGCAGACGTCTGGTGGGTGCGTGTCGCCGTCGATGCCGGCTACGGCTATCGGCTGGCGGCCAACACCGCGCTCGACACCTGGCAGGCCTGGCTGCGGTCGGTGACGGACGCCAGCGACGTCGCGGAATATCAGGACCGCGGGCACAACGCCTACCGCGCCGCCGCCTATAGCTCGGGCGAATTGCAGCTGTGCGTGTTTGTCAGCCCCGCAACGGAAGCAGTGAGCTGGGACGGCGCCTGTGCCGCGCTGGCCAGCGCGCTCGTCAGCGACGCCGACCGTCGCAACCTGCTGTCGGGTCGCTCCCCGGGCGGCGACGGCGGTGCCGGGCCGATCGTCTGTGCCTGCTACGGTGTCGGCCGCAACACCATCTGCGCGACCATCGCGTCGGGAACGGCGCGCACCGCCACGGAGATCGGCCAGCAACTGCGTGCCGGGACCAATTGCGGTTCCTGCCTGCCCGAGCTGAAGCGGCTGATCGCGCAGACGCCGGTCGTGGCGGATGCCGCCGCCGGGTAGGTTCCGATCGGACCTCAGCTCCGGGAACTGAACGGCGCGACCGCGATGCCGTGGGCGTCCAGCGCCCGGCGCACGGTGCGGGCGATCTCGACGGCGCCAGGCGTGTCGCCATGGATGCAGACGGTGTCGACATCGACCTTGATGGTCTTGCCGGAGACCGCGACGATGGCGCGATCCTGCACCATCCGCACCACGCGCTCGGCGATCACATCCGCGTCGTGCAGCACCGCGCCCGGCTTGCTGCGCGAAACCAGCGCCGCGTCGTCGTCATAGGCGCGGTCGGCGAACACCTCGCTGACCAGCCGCAGGCCGCTGGCCTCGCCGGCGCGCGCCAGCGCCGTATTCGGCAGCACCACGAAGCTGAGACCGGGGTCGACGGCCTTGATCGCCGCGGCGATCGCCCGCGCCGTCATGTCGTCGACGCTTCCGACATTGGACAGCGCGCCATGCGCCTTCACATGCGTCACCCGATGGCCGGCCAGCGCCGCGACCGCCTGCAGCGCGCCGATCTGGTAGGCCACCAGGTTCTCGATCTCGGCGCTGGTCAATCCCGGCACGGCGCGGCGTCCGAAACCGTGCAGGTCGCGGTAGCCGGGGTGAGCCCCGATGCTGACGCCGCGCGCCTTCGCGAGCGCGACCGTCTTTCGCATGATGTCGGGGTCGCCGGCATGGAAGCCGCAGGCGACATTGACGCTGGTCGCGAGCTCCAGCATGGCCTCGTCGTCGCCCATCGGCCAGGCGCCGAGGCTCTCGCCAAGGTCGCTGTTCAGATCAACGGTGATCACGGTCGGGCTCCTCGTGAGTGGCTGTGGCCGGCACCTCCGCGGCGGACGCGGACGTGGACGGCGTCGAATGCCAGGTGGCGGGTTCGACCGCGTTGATCGCGACCCCCGCCAGGTTGGCATCGTGCAGGGCGGTGACATTGAGCGCAATCTCGCCGACATCGGTGATCCGGCCGGGAAGCGATGCGAGATCGGCGGCGCGCCGGCGCGCCAGCGCCTGGGCCTGTTCGACGGTGACGGCGGCGAAGCGAATGCGTTGCCCGGGCCGGGCCTGGGCGAGGCGGGCAATATCGACGCTGATCACGGTGGCGAGTTTCGGGTACCCGCCGGTGGTGCCCCGATCGGGCATCAGCACGATGGGCTGGCCCGAGCCGGGCACCTGGATGCTTCCTGTCACGGTGCCGTCGGAAACGATGTTGTGACCGCGCGCATGGCGCAGCGGCGGCCCTTCCAGGCGGTAGCCCATGCGATCGCATGCGGCCGAAATCCCCCAATCGCTTTCCAGCAGCAGCGTCATCGCCGCGGGATCGAATTCGTCGTCCTGCGGACCGGGCACGACGCGGATCGGTCCGTCCGCGGCCGGCGGCGCCGGGCAGCCCCGCTCGCTGCTGAGCGCGCGGATGTCGTCGACCTGCAACGCGTCGCCGGCGCGAAGGCCGCGCGGGAACGGACTGCCGATGCCGGCGCGGCTGTTGACCGACAGGCTGCCGAACACCGCCGCGCCGTGGACGCCGCCCTCGATCGCCAGATAGCTGAACACGCCTTCGCGGGCCGGCCCCAGCGTCAGGGTTTCGTTTTCGGCGACGACGAAGCTGCGCAGCGCCGCCACCCGAATGCCCGCCACGGTCGCGTGCCGCGCCGCGCCCGTGAGCGCGAGGCGGACGGCGCCGCCCCGCGCCGCGAAGGCGGCGCCGAACGGACCGATCTCGATGGCCGCCGCAAACAGCGGATTGCCGAGGAGGCCATTGGCCAGCGCCAGTGAAGCCGCGTCCATGGCTCCGCTCGGCGGCAGGCCAAAGCGCTGGGCGCCGTGGCGGCCGGCGTCCTGGACCGATGTCGCGGGATCGGCGGCCACGACCGCAAGCGTGCTAATGGCGCGACCAGCTGCGCCACCGCTTCACCGCGTTCCGCCGCCCGGTCGAGTCCGGCGAACCGGTCGGCGGCAATGCCGTAGAACGTCACCGCGTCTCCCGGTGCGATCAGAAATACCGGGTCGCGGCCGGGATGAAAGGTCCTGACCGGGGTGCGTCCGAGCAGGTGCCAGCCGCTCGGCCCCGCGAGGCACTGGATGGCGGCCTGGGCGCCGCCGATGTGAATGGAGCCGGGCGGGGTGTGCAGCCGGGGATCGTGGCGGCGCGGCGTGGCGAGCGACGGATCGAGACCGCTCAGGTAGGCGAAGCCCGGCGTGAACCCGACCATCGCCACAAAATAGTCCGCGGCCATGTGGCGCGCGGCGACCTCGTCCGGGGTAAGCCCGCGTGCCTTGGCGACGTCGTCGAGGTCGATGCCGTATTCGCCGCCATAGACCACCGGAACACGCCAGCGCCGCGACGTCGCGACCGGAACGATCGGCCGCGACGCCAGCGCCAGCAGCCGCTCGCGCAGCGTCGCGAAATCCACCACCAGCGGATCGTAGTGGATCAGCAGCGAGCGGTAGGTCGGCACGGTCTCGACGATGCCGGGGAGCGACTGCGCCGCGACGGCACGATCGAAAGCCAGCACCGTGCGGTTGATGATTTCGTCGAGGCTGCGTCCGAATTCGACCGTCAATGCGGTGTCGCCGTTCGGCAAAATGCGGGGAAGGGGTTGTTCCGGCACGCTCGTCTCGCTCGGCAATTGATGGCAACACGGCTTACTTCACAGCCTTCACAGCTTTGGCATCCGCCCGGGAGCGAATTGGCAAGCTGCGCAATTTGAGGCAAGAAGGTCCTAACACGAATTCACGACGGCACTATGCCGCCGACGGTTTGTCCAGGGAGTCCACTATCTTATGTCGCTTACCCCGAAGTCTGTCGAGATCCTGAAGGGCGTGTCGAGCGCGACCATCACCACCGTGCTGCTGAAACAGGGACTGCGCAATGTCTGGCTGCGGGGGACGAAGCCGCTGCGGCCGGGCCAGCCGCGGCTGGTCGGGCCGGCGTTCACCCTGCGCTTCGTTCCCGCGCGCGAGGATCTGGCGACGCCGGAGTCCTGGGGCAACCCGATTTCGACCCGGGCCGCCATCGAGGCCATGCCCGAGGGCTGCATCGCCGTGGTCGATGCGATGGGCGTCTCCGACGCCGGAATCTTCGGCGACATCCTGTGCGCGCGCATGGTCAAGCGCCACGTCGCGGCGCTGGTCACCGACGGCGTGGTGCGCGACCTCGAAGGCGTGCTCGGAACCGGCCTGCCGGTCTGGTGCAACGGCGCCGCGGCGCCGCCTTCGGTCGCGGGTCTGACCTTCGTCAACTGGGGCGAGCCGATCGCCTGCGGCGGCGTCGCGGTGTTCCCCGACGACATCATCGTGGCGGACCAGGACGGCGCCGTGCTGATCCCGAAGGCCCAGCTCGACCACGTGCTGGCCGAGGGCCCGGAGCAGGAGCGCATGGAGGGCTGGATCGTGCGCGAAGTCGAGAACGGCGCGGTGTTGCCGGGGCTCTATCCGATGAACGCCGAGACCAAGGCGCGCTATGCGGCCTGGAAGGCCACGCAGTAGCTAGTGTCCCGGTTCTAACATTCGCATCACTTTGCGGCGGGCTCATTTGCGAATGTTAGAACCATAGGGACACTAGCAAATCTAAGATTCTGGTGTGGTTTTGAATTTGACATTCGCTTGGAGAGTTGGCGGCAATACTGAAGCGAATGTCAAATCCACCATACTAGCGCGGGTGCGCCACGGCGGCCGGCGATGCTTGCGGCAACCAGACGGAGGCAGGACATCATGGACATTCACACCCCCGGCGCGCGGCCTTCGATCCGCCCGCCCAAGGATTACTTCACCGGAACGGTGTGGCAGGACCCGGTCGTCGCGGCGCCGGCGCCGGCGCGGGTCGTTGCCTCCAGGGTCTCGTTCGAGCCCGGGGCGCGCACCGCCTGGCACACCCATCCGCTGGGGCAGACCCTGCTGGTGCTCTCCGGCGTGGGACTGGTGCAGGTCAAGGGCGGGCCGATCCGCGAGATCCGCGCCGGCGACACCGTGTGGTTTGCGCCGGACGAGAAGCACTGGCACGGCGCCAGCGCCGGCAACGGGATGGTTCATCTGGCGATCCAGGAATCCCTCGACGGCAGCCACGTCACCTGGATGGAAAAGGTCAGCGACGACGAGTATGGCGGACCGGTCAGCCGCTGAGACGCGTGTCGGACACGCGTATCCGCCCGCGCCGCAAGCGTTGGCGGGGAGGCTACTCGGTCATCAGATCGTAGTCATGACGCAGCGCGTGCTGAACATGGATTGCCGCGCGCGCCGCCGTATTGGCGTCGGCCGCGCCCGCCGACACCACGCACAGCGACCAGTTGCTCCCCGCGCGCCCGTCGGCGGCGTGGTTGATCGCAACATCCCGGACGCCGGAACAGCCGGGCTGTTGCCGGATTTCAGCCAAGGCGCGTGCCCGCAAGTCCGGCAGCGAAAGCAGGACCTTTGTCATTCGACCTACTTCGAGGCGTTGGCGAGCTTGTGCTCAAGATGGCCGGTTTCATAATCGCGGCGGAGCTGGCTCAGCGACGTCTCGTTCAACTTCAGCAAGACGTCGCTGAGCTTTTCGGTCGCAGGATAGCCGGCGGCGAAATTCTGTCCGTAGATCTTGCGCAGCGTCTGGATCTGCGTGTTGCCGTGCTTGTGGCTGATCTCGCCATCTTTGTTGCGATGGCGATTGTCGAGACCGGGCTTACTCATGCTGCAGTGCCCTCCATTGCGGCTCAGTGGTGAGAGCATCTTCCTGCCGGGAGCAAATGGCAAACGAACTCTGCTGGCGACGCCGCGGGCCGCGCGCGGCAGTCCGGACGATGGCGCACCCTCCGCTACAGTTTGCCAAGTCCCTGAATTCCAAGGGTGGAAGGGGTGCCGGGTGGTTTGGGGCGCGGGCCTCGAAAGTCACTTGGCGTTCTCGGCGCTTCGGGTCGGCTGCGAATGGTTCGCCGTTTTGTCGCCTTTCACATCCCTGGCGACCGATCCGCGTGAGCCTGCTGCCGCGCCGTCGCGCCGCAGTATCCTGGCTCGTAGCCGAGTGCCGCGAACTTCTGCTAGCGTCTGCTTTGCTGGGAAGCAAACTGGCGGGGGGAAGCAATGCAGCGGGCTCGTACTTTTTTCGCGGTCGTATTCGGATGCACAGTGCTGTGGGCGCAGGCCGGCAGAGCCGAGGAGGTTGTGGCAGTCGGGCTTCCGCAAGGAAACCCCTCCAATGGTTTTGTCTATGGCTACTCCACTGACGAAACCAAGGCATTGCGGTATTGCCGAGGGATCATAAAGGAAAACAACGCTATCCCGGCCAATGCGTCAAAGGCGCAGAGAGCCTGCAAGGTTGTTGCGACCTTTCACGA
>JBKQQE010000322.1:0-4045 GCA_052326245.1 Xanthobacteraceae bacterium
TGGCGTTCCGCGTCAGACTAGGACCCGTCCGCGAACGGGCGGGAGTGACAAGCGTGGCGGGATTTCCATGGACGCGGAACGCCAAGAAGGCCCCCGCAACGGGAATAGCCGAAGCGCCGAAGGAGACGACGATGACGACGCACATGACCGGGACACGAGAAGAGTGGCTGGCCGCGCGGGTCGCGCTGCTCAAGGACGAGAAGGAGCTGACGCGGCGCGGCGACGAAGTGGCGCGGCGGCGCCAGCAACTGCCCTGGGTCCGGGTCGACAAGGCGTACCGGTTCGAGACCGACGAGGGGAGCGCCTCGCTGGAAGACCTGTTCCAGGGGCGCTCGCAGCTCCTCGTGTACCACTTCATGTTCGGGCCCGACTACAAGGCGGGGTGTCCGTCCTGCTCGGCGATCGCGGACGGCTTCAACGGCTTCGCCGTTCACCTCGCCAACCACGACGTCATGCTGACGGCGGTGTCGCGGGCGCCGCTGGCGAAGCTGCAGGCGTACAAAGAGCGGATGGGGTGGACGTTTCCCTGGGCATCCGCGGGCAGCGGCGATTTCAACTTCGACTTCAACGTCTCGCTCACCGAACAGCAGCAGCGGGAGGGGGCTTACGAATACAACTACCGGCCCGGCGCGCCCCTGCAGCTGCGCGGCGACACCGCGCCCGTCAACGAGTTCGCGGCCACGACCGGAACCGACATGGCCACCTATATGCGCGAGCGGCCGGGCATGAGCGCGTTCGTGCACGAGGACGGCGCCGTCTACCACACCTATTCCACCTATGCCCGTGGCGTGGACGGGCTCTGGGGCATGTACCAGTGGCTCGACCGCGCCCCCAAGGGGCGCAACGAAGCCGGCCTGTGGTGGCGCCGCCACGACGAATACGACCAGCGCTGAGGCAGGCCATGGCTACCCAGCAAGAAACCACCGCGGGCGCCTGTGCCGGAGACGGCCCAGCCGCCCTCGGCGCCGCCGACTGGCTTTGCCTTGCGGCCGCGCCGACCTTCGCCATCATGGCGCTGCTTGCGGGCGTTGCCGGCGGCCCGCCGGACATGATCTGCGGGGGCGCTGCGTCACCGCTGAGCGGAATGGCGCCGATGTACCTGCTGATGAGCGCCTTTCATGCGACGCCCTGGCTGAAGCTGGTGTCCAGCCGGCGACGCGCTGCCCGCCGGACCTGATCCGGCGTTCGCCGGAAACGGGCGGCGAAAGTCGTCGCCGATGCGCGGCAGCCCCGAACTCCGGAGCGGCTAGAGCATTTTCCACCAAGATTGATTCGTCATGCCCGCACTTGTTGCGGGCATCCACGACTGCTTCACACCAGCAGCACGGTCGATCCCGTGGTCTTGCGGGCCGCGAGATCGGCGTGCGCCTTGGCCGCGTCTTTCAGCGCGTAGGTCTGGTGGACCTCGATCTTGACCGCGCCGGAGGCGACCACATCGAACAGCTCCCTGGCCATGGCGACCAGGTTCTCGCGTTTGGCCGCATAGGTGAACAGGGTCGGGCGCGTGACGTAGAGCGAGCCCTTCTGCGCCAGCAGGCCGAGATTGAGCGGCTCGACATTGCCGGAGGACTGTCCGAACAGCGCCACCAGGCCGAGCGGCGCCAGGCAATCGAGCGACTTCAGGAACGTATCCTTGCCGACGGAATCGTACACCACCTGGACCATCTTGCCGCCGGTGATGTCCTTCACGCGCGCGACGAAATCCTCCTTGTTGTAGAGAATGGTGTGGTCGCAACCATGGGCCTTGGCGAGCCTGGCTTTGTCCTCGCTGCCGACCGTGCCGATGACCGTGGCGCCGAGGTGCTTCGCCCATTGGCTGAGGATCACGCCGACACCGCCGGCCGCCGCGTGCAGCAGGATGGTGTCGCCGGCCTTGACGCGATAGGTCTGGCGGATGAGGTATTGCGCGGTCAGGCCCTTCAGCATCATCGCCGCGGCGGTCCGGTCGTCGATGCTGTCGGGAAGCTTGAGCAGGCGGTCGGCCGGGACCAGCCGCGCTTCGGCGTAGGCGCCGAGCGGCGAAACGCCGTAGGCGACGCGGTCGCCCGGCTTCAGGTCGGTGACGCCGGCTCCGACTTCCTCGACGACGCCGGCTCCCTCGGCGCCCAGACCGCTCGGCAGCTGTACCGGATAGAGTCCCGAGCGATTGTAGATATCGACGAAGTTCAGTCCGACCGCGGTGTGGCGGATCCGCGCCTCGCCCGGACCGGGCTTGCCGACAGTGACTTCCTCCCACACCAGGACCTCGGGCCCGCCAGTCTTGTGAAAGCGAATGGCATGCGTCATGGGAATTCCTCCTCGAGTAGTGTGATGTCGGCAGCTGCTGTGCCGTTTCCGTTGCCGGCGCGAGCATACCTGTTGCGACGCGGGCGACAAGCTCGCGCGCCGCAGGGTTCATCCTCTCCGAATGCAGCGCAGGCGCCGGGCTGCCCGAAAGCCGTTGGGCGTGGATCACATTCTCGTCACCGCGGCTTCGCACTCGCGAGAAGTGCGATCACGAATACGCAGATGATCGTGACCGGCGCGGCGTGGCGCGCCGCGGACGATAACGGCCGATCCGGACCACATTGGAGCGCGCATCGCCGCGGCCGGCGAGGGCTCTCAGCTCACCCGGCGCGACTGATTTTCCCAGAACGGCTTGCGCAGTTCGCGCTTGAGTACCTTGCCGGCTCCCGACAGCGGCAGGGGGGTCGCGCTGATCTCGACGCTGCGCGGGCATTTGTAGCCGGCGATCAGCGTCTTGCTGAACTCGATCAGTTCGCCGGCGGTGACCGTCGCGCCGGCCTTGGTCACCACCACGGCGTGGACCAGTTCGCCCCAGTGCTCGTCGGGAATGCCGATGACGGCGCACTGCGCCACCGCCGGATGCTGGGCGAGGGCGTTCTCGACCTCGATCGAATAGACGTTTTCGCCGCCGGAGATGATCATGTCCTTGACGCGGTCGACCACGTAGACGAATCCGTCCTCGTCCATGTAGCCGCCGTCGCCGGTGTGCATCCAGCCATCGACGATGGCCTTCGCGGTTTCTTCCGGACGCTCCCAATAGCCCATCATGACATTGTCGCCGCGGGCGACGATTTCGCCGACGGTGCCGTGGGGCACGGGCTTGTCGTCGGCATCGACGATGCGAACCTCGCAGCCGAGCGTGGCCCGGCCGGCGCTCCTGTGGCGGCCCTTGGCGCGGCCGTCGCCGATATGCTCCTTCCAGTGCAGCAGCGTCGCGATCGGGGACAGCTCGGTCATGCCGTAGGCCTGGGTGAACTGCACCTTCGGCAGCGCCGCCGTGGCCCGCTTCAGCACCGCCTCGCTGATGGGCGAGGCGCCATAGGCGACATTCTTCAGCGACGAGACATCGTACGAGCCAAGCGCGGGATGATCGACGAACATCTGGATCATGGTCGGCACCAGCAGCACGTCGGTCACCCGCTCGTTCTGGATCGCGGCCATCACGCCTTCCGGCGTAAACGCCTGGATGATGACGTTGGAGCCGCCGCTGAGCAGCAGCGAATACATCGCCGCGCCGTTGGCGAGATGGAACATCGGCGCGGCGTGCAGGTAGGTTGTGGTGCCCGGCCACAGACCTTCGCCGAGGGCGTTCAGCGCATCGACCATCAGGTTGCCGTGGCTGAGCATGACCCCCTTCGAGCGGCCGGTGGTGCCGCCGGTGTAGAAGATGCCGGCGAGGTCGCTGCCCGCGCGCATGGCGTCGGGCATCGGTGCGCTTCGCGTCAGCAATGCCTCGTAGCCCTCGACGCCGGCCGGCATGTCGCCGTCATCGGCATAGACCAGCTTCAGGCCGGGAACGGCATTCGCAAGCGCCGCGCCGGTCGCGGCAAAGGTCTTGTCGACGAACAGGATCTGGGCGCGGCAGTCGTTCAGCGCGTCCTGGTTTTCCAGCGCGCTCCAGCGAATGTTGAGCGGCACGATCACCGCGCCCGCCCAGGCCGTGGCCAGGTAGAGCTCGAGATACCGGTCGGAGTTGAGCGACAGCATGGCGACGCGGTCGCCGGCGTTGGCGCCGAGCGAGCGCAGCCCCGCGGCGAGG
>JBKQQE010000323.1:0-3558 GCA_052326245.1 Xanthobacteraceae bacterium
ACCCGCTCGGCTTTCATCTGGCGGCCCATGGCCTCGACCAGATCGGCGGGCGGCACGATGTCCTTGATCTCGATGCGGTTGACCTTGAGGCCCCACGGCGACACCGCGGCGTCGACCACCCGCAGCAGCCGTTCGTTGATCTCGTCGCGGTGCGACAGCACCTGGTCGAGATCCATCGATCCCATCACCGAGCGGATATTGGTCATGGTCAGGGTGACGATGGCCTGGTTGAGATTGGAAACCTCGTAGCTCGCCTTGGCGGCGTCGAACACCTGGAAGAAGGCGACGCCATCGACCGTCACCGTGGCGTTGTCCTTGGTGATGACCTCCTGCTCCGGGATGTCGATCACCTGCTCCATCATGTTGATCTTGCGGCCGACCCGGTCGAAATACGGAACGATGAAATTCAACCCCGGCCGCAGGGTCCGGGTGTATTTTCCGAACCGCTCGATGGTCCAGTCGTAGCCCTGCGAGACGGTCTTGACGCCCGCGAACAGCGTCAGGACGACGATCAGCACCAGCGCGATTGCAAAAATATCAAAGCCGGACATGGACAACCCCCGTGAACAATCCTGCGGCGCGCAGGCCACATATTGTTTGGTCGCAGGCTCAGGATGGCCGGTTCGAGGCGATCCGTCGAGAGGCAAAACGATCGAGGCCGCGCCCGGGGCTCAACACCCAGCTGGTCGGATTTTCCAGAGAGGCTGCCGGGCGTGACAGACTGACGACACCGCGGCGCTTCGCGATTGATCCGGGTCAATTACCGTCGCCGCATCATGGAAACATTGATGAGTGGCGAGAGAAAACAGTTAGGGTTGGATCATCGTGACCCACGCAACGAGGTCAGCAATGTCGGGTTCGACGCAGGCATCTGAAGAACGGCGGCGCGTCGGGATGGCGTTCCCGCCGCCGATCCTGCTGGCGGCGCTGATTGCCCTGTGCGTCGGGGCTCAAGTCATGTGGTTCGGCGGGTTCGCTTATTCGCCGACGCGGACCGTCCTTGGGTTGATCCTGGTTGTCGCCTCGCTCGCGCTGTTCCTGTCCTGTGGCAGGTTGTTCAAGCAAGCGGGCACGCCGTTCCGGCCGACCTCGCCGGCGACCGCCATCGTCAGGACGGGACCGTACCGTTTCAGCCGCAACCCGATGTACCTCGCCATGGCCGGACTGCTTGCAGGCCTCGGACTGCTGCTCGGCAGCTACTGTTTCGGCGTGGCGATGGTGGTGTTCGTGGTCGCGGTCAATTTTGGCGTCGTGCTCCCCGAGGAGCGCTATCTGGAATCGCTGCAGGGTGAAACCTACCTGCAATACAAACGACAGGTTCGCCGGTGGCTGTGAGGATGCGGACCGAGGATGCCGAACGTGTTGCTCAGGACCGGTGCATCTTCATGACAGCGAAGGCATTGTCATTCGGCGCTTGCGCATCGATCGCGGCGGGGCCGCTGGCTCTCTAAAAGCACGTCACCCGTTCGGCGGCGACGTAGCCGGCCAGCAGGCCCGCGCCCAACACCAGCACCAAAGCGGCGGCGCCGAATTCGATGCCGCGCAGCACCAGGGTCCCGGCGCCTTCCCGATGCGCCACCAGGCGCCGCGCCAGGCCCTTGGCGGACACGGCGAGAATGGCGATGCTGGCGACCGTGATCGCGGTGCCGAGCCCCATCAGCAGCGTCGCGACGACCCCGGCCCAGAACAGGCCCTGGGCGAGCGCGAACACCAGCACCAGGATCGCGCCGGAGCACGGCCGCAACCCGACAGCGACGATCGCGCCAAGACCACGCCGCCAGCCGCCCGGCCCCGCCAGCTGATCGGGCGTCGGCCCGTGGTCGTGGCCGCAATGGGCATCATGAACATGTTCCGGCTCGCCGTGCCGGGATGCGTCATGATGATGATCGCGATGGTGATGGCCATCGTGGTGGTGGTGGTGAGCCCCGTCGTAGGCGGCGTGGTGGGGGACCGATTGCGGCACGGGCTCGGCCAACGGCATCAGCGCCGGCGCCAGCGTCGGCGACGGCACCGAGGCGATGGCGGAGCGTGCCGCGTGCAGGGCGCGCAGAAATGCCCGGCCCTTGACCCAGACCAGCCGCGCGCCGAAGCCCGCGATCAGCGCGTAGCCTGCGATTTCGATCGCCCGCTCGGCGCCGCACATGGTCTTGGCGGTGACGTTGAGCACCCATGCGCCGGCGCCGACAAGGAGGATCGCCACCAGCGACTGCAGCAGCGCGGCCGCGAACGACAGCACGATGCCGCGGCGCGCGGTGTCTTCACTGGCGATCAGATACGACGAGATCACCGCCTTGCCGTGGCCCGGGCCGGCGGCGTGGAAAATGCCGTAGGCGAATGAGATCGCCAGCAGGGTCCAGACCGCATCGCCGTCCTGCTTCGCGGCGCGAAGCGTCGCCGAGATCTGGCGGTAGAACCGCGACTGCATGTCGAGCAGCCAGCCGATCACGCCGGACGCCTGCGGATCCGATGTGCCGGGGCGCACCCCGAACGGCGACTGCGCGGCCACCGCGTGCACGAGCCCGTCGGCCAGCACGATCAGCGCCACCGCGGCGACAAGGGCGAGAAGCGGCGCTGCGGCGCCGCCGTCATGGCGCCAGATCCTGGCGCGCGGCGACGGGGCGACCGCGTCGGGCAGGGCGGGGGGCATCTGCGTCATGGACAGTCCACCGTGATCTTGTTGGCGAAATTGGCGCCGAAATTGCTGTTGCCGCCGTCGAGAAAATTCTGCTCGCCCAGCGTCTGCGCCTGCGCGGCGCCGTCGGACGGGCGAACGATCGCCATCGTGCAGCCGGCCGGCGCGCCGATCAGGTGCACCGGATCGGTCTTGATCAGCGAGAAATCGATGAAGAAGGTCGGATCGTAGATTTCGACCGTGAGCTCCCTGCTCTTGACCGGGGCCTTCAGCGGCAGCGTGAAATGCAGGGTCAGCACGCCGTCCTTCTGCTCGAGAAAATAGTCGACCGGTTGCTCGAATTTCTGCTTCTTGCGGGAGCCGGCGTCGCCGGCGCGCGCGAACGTGAAGAAGCCGAAATCCTTCAGCGACTCGACATTGGTCTGGGCCAGTGGCGCCAGTTCCTCGCGGGTATAGACGCCCTTGGTCCTGGTTTCGATGCCCTGCAGCGCATAGGACGAAAACATGTCGTCGAAGGTCCAGGCGTGCCGCACCGCCGTCAGCGCCCCGTCGGGCGCGTAGATCAGCTCGGTGCTGGCGGTGATCCAGACATGCGGATGGGCCCGGGCCACGCCGCAGCTGAAGCCCACCACCGCCAGAACCAGCATGATCGCCCGCGCCGCTTGAGCGGCCGCGCTGCCACGACGAAAGCCCCGGCGCAAAATGGCGGAGCGAGAGGAGACGTGTCGCACCAGGCTGACCTCGTAGGCGTCGCCGGCGGTCCGGCGGTCGAATCTTATTCCGAAGTGCGGCCGAATGGAGACCCGGATTTCTCGGTACCACGGCGCGATCTCTAGTGCCCGCTTTTCGAAGTTCGCAATCCATTGCAGCAAGCTCTTGTGCGAACTTCGAAAAGCAAAGGGCACTAGCAAGTCTATGATTCTAGT
>JBKQQE010000324.1:0-4975 GCA_052326245.1 Xanthobacteraceae bacterium
TGGCGGATTTTTCCGAGGCCATCCGCCTCAACCCGCGCGACAGCCTCGCCTACAGCGACCGCGGCGTGCTGTGGCGCGAACTCGGCGACGTCGACCGCGCCATCGCCGACTTCAGCGCGGCGATCGATCTCAACCCGCAGCCGCGTTCCGACCTGCCCGGGCTCGGCCACGTCAACATCTATGCCAACCGCGCGCTGGCCTGGCAGGCCAAGGGCGACCTCGATCGCGCACTGTCGGATTTCAACCAAGCCATCGTGCTCGACCCCCGCGACGCCGACGCCTGCTACTTCCGCGCCCAGCTCTATCTCGCGAGGCGCGACCTGCGCGACGCGCTTGCCGACCTCGACGCGGCGATCCGGCTGCAGCCGAACCGCGCCAAGGCCTGGTACCTGCGCGGCGCCGTGCACTACGACCTGTACATGTTCGCCAGCGCCTATATCCAGGCCGCCGATCTCGACCATGCCATCGCCGACTACACCGAGGCGATCCGGCGCGAGCCTTCGCTCGCCGTCGCCTTCTACGCCCGCGCGCTCGCCTACGACACCGACGGCCGGCGCGACCGCGCCGTCGCCGACCTCACCGAGGCGGTGCGGCTCGACCCGCAGAACAAGGAGATGGCGGCGGCGCTGAAAGCGCTGAAGCCGGACGTCGCGGCGGCGAAGGATCCGGCGCCGGGTCCGACCGCGCCGCCGGGCGAGCAGGCGACGAAGTAGGGGCGCGGCGGCGCCATATAACATCGTCATGCCCGGGCTCTGGGTTCTTTTTCGTCATGGCCGGGCTTGTCCCGCTCTCTTCGTCATTGCCGGGCCCGAGGCGCAACGCGCCGAGGTGACCCGGCAATCCACGCTTTACAGCGGTCGCCAAAGCGTGGACCCGTAGCAGCTCGGCTCTCGCCGAGCTGCGTCCGTCTTAAATGCCGCAAGTCGGGCAAGCCCGACTTGCGGTGATCAAGTCCGCGGGTGACGCAGAGATATCGGGAACGCCCCGGCCCAGCACCACTCCCCGCTTACTCACAGCTTTGCCAGACCAACCCGCGCCCGCCGCGCTATAGTCAGCCATCGCCGCAACGGAGCGCCGCGCATGAGCAACTACTGGGCCGTCAAGTCCACCGCCGCGCTGGCGCGCGAGGCCGCGCAGGGCGACGCCGAGGGCGGCGAGGCGCGGCCGTTGAAACGCACGCTGACCGCGTTCAACCTGATCACGCTCGGGGTCGGCGGCATCATCGGCGCCGGCATCTTCGTGCTCACCGGCCACGCCGCCGCCGCCAATGCCGGGCCCGCGGTGTCGCTGTCGTTCGTGCTGGGCGCCATCGCCTGCGGCTTCGCCGGGCTGTGCTACGCCGAGATGGCCTCCACCGTGCCGGTGTCGGGCAGCGCCTACACCTATGCCTATGCGACGCTGGGCGAGCTGGTGGCCTGGATCATCGGCTGGGACCTGATCCTCGAATACGCGGTGGGCGCCGTCACCGTGGCGATCGGCTGGTCCGGCTACGTGGTGAGCTTCGCCAGGGACTTCGGCCTCGCGCTGCCGGCGCGCTTCACGGCGGCGCCGCTGGCCTACGACGCCGCCACGCATGCGTGGTCGGCGACCGGGGCGATCATGAACCTGCCGGCCTCGGCCGTGGTCGTGGCGGTGAGCGCGCTGCTGGTGCTCGGCATCCGCGAGTCGGCCCAGTTCAACACCATCATCGTCGCCATCAAGCTGGTGGTGATCGGCCTCTTCATCGTGCTCGCCGCGCCGGCGTTCTCCACCGCGAACTGGGTGACGCCGCAAAATCCCGCCGGCGCCTTCATCCCGCCCAACGCCGGCACCGGCGTGTTCGGCTGGTCCGGCGTGCTGCGCGGCGCGGCGGTGGTGTTCTTCGCCTATATCGGCTTCGACGCGCTCTCCACCGCGGCGCAGGAGACCAAGAACCCGATGCGGGCGATGCCGATCGGCATCCTCGGCTCGCTGGTGATCTGCACCCTGCTCTATGTGGCGGTCGGCTTCGTGCTCACCGGCATCGTGCCGTTCGACCGGCTGAACGTGCCCGATCCGATCGCGGTCGGCATCGACGCCGCCGGGATCGGCTGGCTCGCGCCCGTCATCAAGCTCGGCGTGATCCTCGGGCTGACGTCAGTGATCCTGGTGATGCTGCTGGCGCAACCGCGGATCTTCCGCGCCATGGCCCATGACGGGCTGCTGCCGCAGGCCGCGGCGCGGATCCATCCGCGCTTCCGCACGCCGGCGGTGGCGACCCTCACCACCGGCAGCGTGGTGGCGGTGCTGGCGGCGGCTCTGCCGATCGGGCTGGTCGGCGAGCTGGTGAGCATCGGCACGCTGTTCGCCTTCGCGGTGGTGTCCGCCGGCGTGCTGGCGCTGCGCTATAGCGCGCCCACGCTGGCACGCCCGTTCAGGGCGCCGGCGATCTGGATCGTGGCGCCGCTGGGGACGCTGACCTCGGTGTTCCTGATGCTGGGGCTGCCGCTCGATACCTGGCTGCGGCTCGCGGTGTGGCTGGCGGTCGGGCTCGTGATCTACTTCGCCTATGGGGCGAAGCGCAGCAGGATCGCGGCGGCGAAGGAATGAGGGCGGCATAGCGGTGCGCCTCGAAGCGTCATCCTGAGGTGGCGCGGAGCGCCCTCGAAGGATGCGCGGGTGCGCATGCGGTGCAGTTGGACGGGTGCCGGGGCTGTCATCCTTCGAGGCGCGCCCGCCCGAGCAGGCCACGAGGCCGCCGCGAACGGCGTAATGGCGGGCGCGCACCTTGGATGACGGGAGGCCCCCGAAGCCACGACGGCAGCCCTGCGCGAAGGGCGGATCCAGTTGCGCCGGATCAAGGCGGGTTCGGCGCCGGATCGTAGGATTTGCGTCGCCGACAGTGCCGTCGGCGGGGAATCCGGAGGCCGAGCAATGTTCAAGATCGCAATCGTGGTGTGGATGATGCTGGGCACGGTGCTGGCCGGGTGCGCCATCATCGCGGTGCTGGCCGCGGGCCTGGTATCCGGGCCGTCGAACATCATTCCGCTCGCCGCGCTCGCCGGCGTCGTGGTGGCGATGCCACTGTCGTACCTGGTGGCGACGCGGATCGGCCGCGCCGGTCACGCGTGACGAGCTAAATTTGTCGTCATGGCCGGGACTGACCCAGCGACTCTGACGTCGACGTAGAGAGTGGACCCGCGGGTCAAGCCCGCGGGTGACGCAGGGAATGTAGCAACGTCAGCTATAGACCCTCGGCGCTTCGGCACTTGCTGCGTCATTGCCGGGCTTGACCCGGCAATCCACGCTTCCTTCTCGGCTACAGCCCTCAAGTGTGGACCCGCGGGTCAAGCCCGCGGGTGACGCGGAGTGGGAGGCAGCAGCCGCGAAGCGGAGCGCCCTACTGCTTGACCAGCGGGCAGCCGCCGTCCTTGAGCGGGCGGAACGCCTCATCGCCCGGCACCTCGGCGAGGATCTTGTAGTAGTCCCACGGCGCCTTGGATTCCTCGGGCTTCTTCACCTGCAGCAGCAACATGCTGTGCACCATGCGGCCGTCCTCGCGCAGGTAGCCGTTGTCGGTGAAGGCGTCGCGCACCGGCAGCTCGTGCATCTTGGCGTAGACCGCCCTGGTCTCCTTGGTGCCGGCCGCCTGCACCGCCTTGAGATAATGCAGCACGGCGCTGTAGGTGGAGGCCTGGTTCATGGTCGGCATCCGCTTCATGCGCTCGTAGAAGCGCTTGCCGAAGGCGCGGGTGCGGTCGTTCTGGTCCCAGTAATAGGCCTCGGTGATGATCAGCCCCTGCGCCAGCTTCAGCCCGAGGCTGTGAATGTCGGAAATGAACATGACGATGCCGGCGAGGTTCTGGCCACCGGCGACGATGCCGAATTCGGAGGCCTGCTTGATGGCGTTGATGGTGTCGCCGCCGCCATTGGCGAGCCCGATGATCTTGGCCTTGGAGTTCTGCGCCTGCAGCAGGTACGAGGAAAAGTCCGCGGTGTTGAGCGGATGCCTGGCGCTGCCCAAGACCTTGCCGCCGGCGGCCTTCACCACCTCGCCGGTGTCGCGCTCGATGGAGTGGCCGAACAGGTAGTCGGCGGTGATGAAGAACCAGGTGTCGCCGCCCTGCTTGACGATGGCGCTGCCCACGGTGTGGGCGTTGGAATAGGTGTCGTAGGTCCAGTGCGCGGTATAGGGCGAGCAGGATTTTCCGGTGATGTCCGAGCTCGCCGCGTCGGTGACGATCAGGATCTTCTCGTAGGCCTTGGACATCTCCATGGCGGCGAGCGCGGTGGCCGAGGTCGGCATGTCGACGATCATGTCGACGCCCTCGTTCTCGTACCACTTGCGGGCCATCGCCGCGGCGACGTCGGCCTTGTTCTGGACGTCCGCCGAGATGATCTCGATCGGCTTGCCCAGCACCTCGCCGTGGAAATCCTCGATCGCCATCTTGGCGGCTTCGAGGTTGCCCTGGCCGCCGATGTCGGAATAGACCGAGGTGAAATCGGTGATCAGCCCGATCTTGACCCCTGCGGCGGGCTCGGCCAGCGCGGAGCCGCAAAGCAGGAGGGCAAAAGAGCCGGCGAGCACCGTGGCCGCGGTGCGGCAATTCAAGACCATGGACGTTTCTCCCTGAGCGCGTCTTTTTGATTGGGCCTTGTCCAGGCCTTGCCCGCAGCATGGCGTGGCCACGGCGGCGGCGCAAGGGAGGGCGGCGCCGGTGCGCAGGACCGCACACGAAAAAGGCCCCCGCGGGGGCCTTCGCCTGGCGCGCGCGCGTGGCTCCTCAATTGCAGGTCTTGGTACAGGTGCGACCGCTCGATGGACTGTTGCTGCAGGTGGTGGTGCAGGATCTGCTCGACTGGGCGAGCGCCTCGGCGGCTGCCGCCGCGACGCAAAGCGCGGCGAGGGTCGCGATCAGTATGGTGCGCATGGCCGAACTCCTCCTTGATGATTGCTTGACGAGTGATTGCTTGACGGGCGATTGCCTTGATGGCCGGGGCTTCCCGCTCAACCCCG